>NZ_JBHXSL010000009.1:181428-226813 GCF_042714725.1 Streptomyces sp. NPDC058685 | reverse complement strand
GGCTTCCTCTCGGAAGCCCGGGCCCGCTGCTTTGCCGGAACAGTCTCAGACGGCCTGCTCCTCGAGCACGCCGTCCTTCTCCACGTACCGGGCGCCGCTCTGCGGGCACTCCCAGACGCCGGACTCGCCCTCGCGCTCCACGAGACGGACACCGTTCTTGCCGACCCAGCCGATGTGCCGGGCGGGGACGCCGACGACCAGCGCGAAGTCCGGCACGTCCTTGGTGACCACGGCGCCCGCGGCGACCATGGCCCAGCGGCCGATGCGCACCGGCGCGACGCACACGGACCGCGCACCGAGCGAGGCGCCCTCGGCGACCTTGACGCCCACGGCCTCCCAGTCACCGCCGCGCTTCTGGTTGCCCTCGGGGTCCACGGACCGCGGGTTGTGGTCGTTGGTCAGCACCACGGCGGGGCCGACGAACACACCGTCGCCGAGCTCGGCGGGCTCGTACACGAGGGCGTAGTTCTGGAGCTTGACGTTGTCGCCGATCTGCACACCGGTGCCGACGTAGGCGCCGCGCCCGACGACACAGCCCTTGCCGAGCCGGGCTCCCTCGCGGATCTGGGCGAGCTCCCAGACGCTGCTTCCGTCGCCGATCTCGGCACTCTCGTCGACCTGGGCGGTGGGCTGGACCCTGTAGTTCACTTCTCTGCCTTCCGGTGCGCGGCTTCGCCCGGCGAGCATACGACCAGCGGCACGATTCAGCGTCTGCGGGCCCAGGCCTTCCTGAGCTGGAGCGCGTAGAAGAGAGAGGCCGCCGTGGGGACGAGCGTGCGGTACCAGCCGATGTCCGGGGAGACCCAGCCGTAGACCGCCGCCGGGGCGAGGATCGCCAGGGCCACGATGCGCAGCGTCCACCAGCGCCGGGAGCGCGGGACGTGCAGCGTGGGGGTGCCGAGGTCCGTCGACATCGTGTCGCGGATGCCCTTCAACACCCCACGTCTGGCGAGGAGTCGGGCCTCCGGCAGGTCCCCCAGGATCTCGTCGCGCTCGCCGAAGCCGTCCGGGACGGGCGGCAGTCCCAGCACGGCCACCAGCTCCGCCTGACGCCGCGCAGGATCGTTTCCGCCGCGCAGCAGCGTGATCAGCGGACGCAGGTCGGTGACCGGGAAGACACCGGCGACGGCCTGGGCGGTCGCGGCGGCCTGCGCATGGTCGACGACCGGGGCCGCGGGGTCCCACAGATGCGTGGCGCGCACCTTGCCCTTGTGGAACAGCGTGAAGCTGTAGCGGTCCGCGGTGCGGCGCAGCACCAGCGCGGGCCACTTCTCCGCGGTGGTGAAGTTGTCGGCCGCCGCGGTCAGCAGCTCCTCGCCGCCGGCGAGCGCCGCGCGCCGGCCGGGGGAGGGGTCGGGGACGAGTTCGACATAGCTCGCTCCGCAGGGCGCGGGGGCGATGCGCAGCGAGACGCCGCACATCAGCGCGGCCTCGGCGACCTGGTGCGGCGGGGCCGCGGCGATCGCCAGCGAGCGCGGCGCGGGCACGGGGAGCGCCGCCGAGGCCGGTGGCGCGCTCTGCGGGGGCCTGCAGAAGAACGGTGTCCGGGACGCGACCTGCATGCGTACGCCGAGACGGAACTCCAGGAACTCCTTGCGACTGTCGCCGATGTACGCCCACGGGAACTCGCGGGCGTGCACCCCGATGGCCCGGAAGGTGTCCAGCGCCTCGGCCCATCGCTCGCCGAGGATCAGCATCAGCGCCAGATGGTTGCGGAAACCGGCCGCGTCCGGGTCGCCCGGCTCGTACCAGGCGGAGAGCTCCTGGGCCCGCGTGATCGCGGCGGCCACCCGGTGCGCCGGGATCGGGCCGTCGGGTGTGGAGTCGTCGGAGACGACCTCGTACTCGACGGCGGCGAGCAGGGGCAGGGCGTTCAGCTGCGAGCCGGGCAGGGCGCTGTCGGCGGCCCGCTCGGCGAAGGCGAACATCTCCTCGTGCGAGCCGTACCACTTGGCGCACAGGTACTGCAGCGCGGTGGCATGGCAGCCGTAGTGGTGCGGGGAGCGGGCGACGGCCTCGGCCCAGTACGCGTCGAACACCTCGCGGGGCGCCTGGATGCCGCGTGCGTGGGTGAGCGCGACCTGCCACGGCACGGGGTCCGTGGGGCCCAGTTCGGTGGCCTCGGCGATCACCGGCAGGGCGTCGTCGAGCAGGGTGAAGAAGGCGCGGAACTGGTCCTCCGAGACATGGCTGGCGCGGTGACCGGTCCGTATCTCCCAGGCCTGCTGGATGCAGAGGTCGGCCTTCACCAGCGTCGCGTCGGGGTCCTCGGGCGCCGCCGCCAGCCAGCCTTCCAGCCAGCCCGGGTTGTGCAGCGCGCACTCGGCCAGCGCGCTCACGCAGCCGCTGCGCCGCTCCCACTGGGCGCCGAGCCGGGTCTCCGCGAGCAGCTCACGGGCGGGGCCGGCGTCACCGGCGGCGGCCGCGGCCAGCGCGGCCCGCAGGGCCGGGTCGGTGACCGCGCCGACGGTCACGGCCTCGTCGGGCGGCAGATCGGCGCCCACGGACGAGCCGTGGCGGAGCATGCGAGGCATGGATACGAGGGAGCGCAGGGGCACGAGCGAACATTGAACAGGCAGTGGCGGACAACCACCAGATCCACCGGAGACGGGCTCGGCGGACATCCGGCGGGTGGACGGGTCCGCGAGGGGGCCCGGCACGAGGCCGTCGCGGGCGGTGCGGACCCGGTTTGATTCTCCGGAGCGCGGCCCGTAACCTTGTCCCTCGGTGTGTTTCCGTACGCACCTACCCCTGAGCAACTTCCTCCCCATGGCGTTCGCCGCCGGGAGAGGCCGCTCGTCCTTCCGGATCGTCGCAGGCCCCGGCCTGTGTGAGCGGCTGGCATCAGGGGGCCGTTCCGAGTGAGAGAGAGATCCGCGTGTACGCCATCGTGCGCAGCGGTGGTCGCCAGCACAAGGTTGCTGTCGACGACATCGTTGAGGTTGACAAGATTCCCACTGCCAAGGTTGGCGACACGGTCGAGCTCTCGACCCTGCTCGTTGTCGACGGCGACGCTGTCACCAGCGACCCGTGGGTGCTGGCCGGTATCAAGGTCACGGCCGAGGTCGTGGACCACCACAAGGGCGCGAAGATCGACATCCTTCGCTACAAGAACAAGACCGGCTACCGCCGTCGCCAGGGTCACCGTCAGCAGTACACGGCGATCAAGGTCACCGGCATCCCCACGGCTGCGAAGTAAGGGACTGAGGAGAGATGGCACACAAGAAGGGCGCATCGTCCACTCGGAACGGGCGCGACTCCAATGCTCAGCGGCTCGGCGTGAAGCGCTTCGGCGGTCAGGTCGTCAACGCCGGTGAGATCCTGGTCCGCCAGCGCGGCACCCACTTCCACCCGGGCACGGGCGTCGGCCGCGGCAGCGACGACACGCTGTTCGCGCTGGACGCCGGTGCGGTGCAGTTCGGCACCCACCGTGGCCGCAAGGTCGTGAACATCGTTCCGGTCGCCGTCTAATTCGGCTGCTGTAGAGCGGTTTCTGCGGAGGCGGACCTCACTTCCCCCACGGGAAGCGGGTCCGCCTCTGCTGCGTTATGCGTAAGACATTTCAGTACTCTCTGACATTTCCGTATCTGGAGGCACACCCATGACCACCTTCGTGGACCGCGTCGAACTGCATGTCGCCGCGGGTAACGGAGGCCACGGCTGCGCCTCCGTTCACCGGGAGAAGTTCAAGCCGCTCGGCGGACCCGACGGCGGCAACGGCGGCCGTGGCGGTGACGTCATCCTGGTCGTCGACCAGTCGGTGACCACGCTGCTCGACTACCACCACAGTCCGCACCGCAAGGCCACCAACGGCCAGCCCGGTGCCGGTGACAACCGTTCCGGCAAGGACGGCCAGGACCTGGTCCTGCCCGTACCGGACGGCACCGTCATCCTCGACAAGGACGGCACCGTCCTCGCCGACCTGGTCGGACAGGGCACCACCTTCGTCGCGGGCCAGGGCGGCCGCGGCGGCCTCGGCAACGCGGCGCTCGCCTCCGCCCGCCGCAAGGCCCCCGGTTTCGCGCTGCTCGGCGAGCCCGGCGAGGCCCGTGACGTCGTCATGGAGCTCAAGACCGTCGCCGACGTGGCGCTCGTCGGCTACCCGAGCGCCGGCAAGTCCTCGCTGATCTCGGTGCTCAGCGCCGCCAAGCCGAAGATCGCGGACTACCCCTTCACCACGCTCGTCCCGAACCTCGGTGTCGTCACCGCCGGATCGACCGTCTACACCATCGCGGATGTGCCCGGCCTGATCCCCGGGGCCAGCCAAGGCAAGGGCCTCGGTCTGGAGTTCCTGCGCCATGTGGAGCGCTGCTCCGTGCTGGTGCACGTGCTGGACACCGCGACGCTGGAGTCGGACCGCGATCCGGTCTCCGACCTCGATGTGATCGAGGACGAGCTGCGGCAGTACGGCGGCCTGGACGACCGTCCGCGGATCGTCGTCCTCAACAAGATCGACATCCCCGACGGCCAGGACCTCGCCGACATGATCCGCCCGGATCTGGAGGCCCGCGGCTACCGCGTCCTCGAGGCGTCGGCCGTCGCGCGGACCGGTCTGAAGGAGCTCTCCTTCGCCCTCGCCGAGATCGTCGCCGAGGCGCGTGCCGCCAAGCCCGTCGAGGAAGCGACCCGCATCGTCATCCGCCCGAAGGCGGTCGACGACTCGGGCTTCACGGTCGTCCGCGAGGACGAGGGTCTGTTCCGCGTACGCGGTGAGAAGCCGGAGCGCTGGGTGCGCCAGACCGACTTCAGCAACGACGAGGCCGTCGGCTACCTCGCCGACCGGCTCAACCGCCTCGGTGTCGAGGAGCAGCTGATGAAGGCCGGTGCCCGGGCGGGCGACGGCGTCGCCATCGGCCCCGAGGACAACGCCGTGGTCTTCGACTGGGAGCCCACGGTGATGGCGGGCGCCGAGATGCTCGGCCGCCGCGGTGAGGACCACCGGCTCGACACGCCCCGGCCCGCGGCCCAGCGCCGTAAGGACCGGGACGCCGAGCGGGACGACCCCCAGCGGGAGTACGACGAGTTCCACCCGTTCTAAGCCGAACGGTTCACCTGGTCCGGGCCGACGGGTCCACCCCGTACGGGCCGGCCGGGTCCACCCGTTCCCGGCCCGCAGGCCGGTCGTTCTTTCTGTGCCCCGCGACGGTGTGGCGGGAGGTTGATGGCTCCGACGAACCGGATCATTTTCGGTGCGTGGTGCGAAACAACCTCCCGCCCGAAGTGACCGTCTTCTACGCGGGGGTGGGGTGAAGAGCCCCAGCAGACCGAACGGAGCGACGGTGAAGATTTCCTTCCTCATCCATACGATTTACGGGATCGGCGGGACCATCCGCACGACCCTGAATCTGGCGGAGGAACTCGCCGACCGGCACGAGGTCGAGATCGTCTCGGTGTTCCGGCACCGCGACGCACCGCTCTTCGCCATCGATCCGCGGGTCGAGGTCGTACCGCTGGTGGACACCCGCCCGGCGTCGCCCACCAGCGAGCTCAAGCATCCGCTCCACCTTCAGCCCGCCGAGCTGTATCCCGGCACCGACGCGCGCCAGAAGGAGTACAGCAAGCTCACCGACGAACGGGTCCGGGAGCACTACGCCGCCTCCGACGCGGACGTGATCATCTCCACCCGGCCCGGACTGACCGCCTACATCGCGCAGTTCGGCCCGGAGCACGCCGTGCTCATCGGCCAGGAGCACATGTCGCACAACCATCACAAGCCCGCGCTGCGCGCCGAGATGTACCCGTATCTCACCCGGCTCGACGCCTTCGTGACGGTCTCCGAGGGCGACGCCGCCTCCTACCGGGAACAGCTGCCGCTGCCGGACACCCGGGTGCTGGCCATTCCCAACAGCGTGCCCGAACCGGTCGTGGAGCCGTCCGACACCTCGGGCACGACCGTTGTCGCGGCGGGCAGGCTGGCCTCGGAGAAGCAGTACCACGTGCTGATCGAGGCGTTCGGCAAGGTCGCCGCGGTCCGCCCGGACTGGACGCTGCGCATCTGCGGCTGGGGCAAGGAGAAGGACCGTCTTCGCCGCCGCATCGACGAACTCGGCCTCTACAACAGCGTCCACCTCATGGGCCCGCGCTCACCCATCGAGCCGGAGTGGGCGAAGGGCGCGATCGCCGTTTCCACCTCCCGTCACGAGTCCTTCGGGATGACGCTCGTGGAGGCCATGCGCTGCGGGCTGCCGGTGGTGAGCACCGACTGCGACTACGGTCCGCGGGAGATCATCGCCGACGGGGTCGACGGGTTCCTCGTTCCGGTCGGCGACGCCGACGCCGTCGCGACAGCCCTTCTGCGTCTCATCGACGACGAGGACCTGCGCCGGCGGATGGGCGCGGCGGCCCGCCGCAACGCCCGGCGCTTCGATCCCGGCCCGGTCGCCAAGCAGTACGAGGAGCTGTTCGCCGAACTCGGCGCGACGACCGCCTCGCGCGGCGCCGCCCACGTCACGGCGCAGGAAACCGCCGACGAGGGGGAGTTCGCCCCGGTCGCCGACTGCGTCGTGGCCAATGACGGCGGTCTGGTCGTCACGCTCCTTCCACGAAACGCACACGGCTACGGCGGTCCCGCCCTCGGCGGAGGCGGTGCGCTGCGGCTGGTGTGCAGCCACTCGGACGCGGCGGTGGCCGACCGTGTCCACCCCTTCGACAAGGAGGGCCGGGCGACCGTTCCCGCGCGCGACGAGTTCGCGGAAGGGGTGTGGACCTGCCACGCGGAGCGGGAGGACGGCGAGCGCGTGGCGCTCTCGGCGCGCGCCGTCGACCAGCGCGGAGCCATGCGGGCCGCCGGCCGTACAAGGCCCGGGAAGGCCGTGCGCCAGCTCGTCCCCTATGTCAGGCACGGATCGCTGTCGCTGCGCTCCTGGTCACGTCCGGTCCACGCGGAGGTCGCCGGCATCCGGATCTCCGGGCGGACGTTCACGATCGACGGCCGGCTGCTCGGTGAGGGCGTGCCGGACGGCGATCCGGTCCTGCTCATGCGCCGCCGCGGGAAGAACGCGCTCGAGCTGTCCTACGACGCCGTCCGCGAGGGTGCGGACGGATTCCGGGTCACCGTGCCCGTCACGGAGCCGGTGACCCGGCAGGCCGACGCGCACGATGTGTGGGATCTGTGGCTGCGGTATTCGCCCGGCGCCGAGCCGGTGCGGCTGGCCCGCATTCTCGACGATGTCGTGGAAAAGGGATCTCTTTTCCCCTATCCCGGCATCGAACTGCTGAAGAAGAGATCTCTGACAGCATTGCGGTCGATGGCGCGCAAGCTCGGTGTCGGGCCGCGGGAAAAGGTCACCGTCAAGGTCTTCTACAGCGCCGCCAACGAGCTTGTCCTGAATGTTGTGGACAAACCGATGGGGTAGCGAAGCGCACATCGCGACATTTGTGGTGTCAGTCACCCCATGGGTGGGGCAAGCGTGGGTCATTTCCCTGGCCACGGGGTGAACATCGCGTTTCACCGAGGTGTGGGGTGCCGGTCGTCCGCCTTGCGGGACGGTCACGGAGAGTGCGACGATCGGCCCCGTCCCCCACTCACCTCAAGGTAGGTCGTCCCTGTGTCTGTGCCGCACGTAGCCAAACCCCGCACCACAGCCGTTGTGCTCGCCGGTGGCACCGGCCAGCGTGTGGGTCTGTCGATCCCGAAGCAGCTGCTGAAGATCGCAGGCAAGGCTGTCATCGAGCACACACTCTCGATCTTCGAGCAGGCCGACTCCATCGACGACGTGATCGTCCTGATGGCACCGGGTTTCGTGCCCGATGTCGAGAAGATCATCGCCAAGGCCGGGCTGACCAAGGTGGCCAAGGTCATCGAGGGCGGCTCGACCCGCAACGAGACGACCGAGCGCGCCATCGCCGCGCTCAGCGAGGGACTTGCCGAGGGCGAGGACCGCAACGTCCTCTTCCATGACGCTGTCCGTCCGCTTCTGTCACAGCGAGTGATCCAGGACTGCGTGGACGCGCTCGACCGCTATCAGGCCGTCGATGTCGCCATCCCCTCCGCTGACACCATCATCGTCACCCGCACCCATGGCGAGGACGGCGAGTTCATCACGGACGTGCCGGACCGCTCACGGCTGCGCCGCGGTCAGACGCCGCAGGCCTTCAAGCTGTCGACGATCCGCAGGGCGTACGAGGTCGCGGCGGGGGACCCCAACTTCCAGGCCACCGACGACTGTTCGGTGGTCCTGCGCTATCTCCCCGACGTTCCGATCCATGTCGTCGCGGGCGACGAGTACAACATGAAGGTGACGCAGCCGGTCGACGTCTTCATCGCCGACAAGCTGTTCCAGCTGGCTTCGACGGCCGCGCCCCGCCAGGCCGACGAGGCCGCGTACCGCGAACTGCTCGCCGGCCGCACGCTGGTGGTCTTCGGCGGTTCGTACGGCATCGGCGCGGACATCGCCGAGCTGGCGAAGAAGTACGGCGCCAACGTCTATGCGCTGGGCCGCTCCACCACCGGCACGCATGTCGAGAACCCGGAGCACGTCGACGACGCATTGTCGAAGGCGTACTCCGAGAGCGGCCGTATCGACTACGTCATCAACACCGCGGGCGTGCTGCGTATCGGCAAGCTCGCGGAGACGGACAACAGCACCATCCGCGAAGCGCTGAACGTCAATTACCTGGCGCCCGTGCAGATTGCCCGTGCTTCTTACAAGTACCTGGCGGAGACGAAGGGGCAGCTGCTGCTCTACACCTCCTCCAGCTATACGCGCGGTCGCGCCGAGTACAGCCTTTACTCATCCACGAAGGCCGCCATGGTGAATCTCACCCAGGCGCTCTCGGACGAGTGGGCGAACGACGGAATCCGGGTGAATTGCGTCAATCCCGAGCGCACCGCGACCCCGATGCGCACCAAGGCCTTCGGTGTGGAACCCGACGGCTCTCTCCTCTCCTCCGAAGCGGTGGCGAGGACCTCCCTGGACGTTCTGCTCTCCGAGCTGACCGGCCATGTGATCGATGTGCGGCAGCAGGATCCGACCCGCGAGGCCAGCGAGGCCTCGGGCTTCGAACAGGCGCTCGCGGCGGTCCTGGACCGCGAGGGAGATATGTAATAATCCATCGTTAAAGCATTTATCGGGCTTTCGTGATCCGCCGCGACGCGAAATGCGCAAGCTCGACTTCGTGAAGCTGTGACTTCACAATTCCCGCAAAAAGGATCAACCGGCACCCCTTGGAGCAGGTTCTTCGTGATTTCGACCGCCATTCGTCTGGCACGCGTGGGCAGCAGGTCAGAGCTGGCCGCGGCAGCTCTGATGGGACTCGGCTATCCGTGCGTCATGCTCGCGGCCCTCGTCCCGAGCATCTGGCTCTTCGCGGTCGCGGGTGCCGTGACCTACGCGGCGGACTGGTATCTGCACCAGAAGGGCAGCTACCTGGTCAACCGCCTCAGCAAGGTCCGGGTCGGCCTGCCGATCCGTTTCCTGCTGCGCCAGCTGCTGCTGGTCCTGCTGCTCGCCCGTGAGGGACTCGCGGAGACCCCGCTCTTCTACACCGCCATCGCCGGCTTCCTCATCTTCTACGGCCTCCAGGCGCCGCACGGAGCGCTCGCGACCCTGATCCGCCTGCGCCGCACCATGCCGGTCGTCACGCGCAACGTGGACCTGGGCACCGTGCGCATCCCGGACGCCCCGCCGAAGGTGCTCCTGCGCCGCTCCGGCGAGAAGATGCTCCACCTCGACATCCCCGCCATGGCCGGTGTGCTGATCGCGGCCCTGTCCGGCAAGGACGCCATCGGCTACGCGGGCGTCGCCGCGACCCTGTTCCTCGGTGTCCTCTACACCGCGGCGCTCGCGCCGTATCTGCGCCGTCACCGCCGGGTCCCCGGCGCCGCCGCCGTGCTCAAGGCCGTGAGCGGCTGGCTGCTGGAGTACCGCCCCACGGTCGTCCTGTACTTCTCCGGCTCGGACGAGTCCGCGTACCAGATCAACATGTGGCTCGACACGATGGAGCAGGTCGACGGCCGGCCGCTGATCGTCATGCGCGAGCGCAGCCTGGTCTCCAAGCTCAACGTGACCGCCGTCCCGGTCATCTGCGTCCCCGGCGGCACGCACCTGATGAACCTGGACCTCTCCACGGTCCGCGTCGCGCTGTACCCGGCCAACGTCGGCAAGAACATCCACCTGCTGCGCGTCCCCACCATGAAGCACGTCTTCATCGGGCACGGCGACAGCGACAAGCTCGCCAGCGTCAACCCGTTCAGCAAGGTGTACGACGAGGTCTGGACGGCCGGCCGCGCCGGCCGCGACCGCTACGCACTCGCCGACGTCGGTGTGCGCGACGAGGACATCGTCGAGGTCGGGCGCCCGCAGCTGGCCCCCATCCAGAGCTGGACCGGCGCGGCCAGGAACCCCATCCCGACCGTGCTGTACGCCCCCACCTGGGAGGGCTGGGACGACAACCCCGGAAACACCTCCCTGCTGCTCGCCGGCGAGAACATCGTCCGCCGCCTGCTGGAGGCCGAGAAGCCGGTACGCGTCGTCTACAAGCCGCACCCCTTCACCGGCATCCGCAACAAGAAGGCCAGGGCCGTCCACGAGCGGATCACCGCGATGGTGCGGGCCGCCGCCGTCGAGCGCGCCACCGACCCCCGCTGGACGGCGCAGGGCGCCGCCGCCAAGGCGGAGCACGCCGCGGCCCAGGCCGATCTGACCCGCGTCGCCGCCGAGTTGAACAGCCTCGCCAAGCCCGGCCGGGCCGGCGGGGACGAGTCGGAGGTGTCCCGGGTCTCGCTCGCCGACCCCGTACGCCTCGAAGAGATCAAGCGGCTGCGCGCCGAGTGGAACGACGCCTACTGGCGCTCGTTCGGCTGGTGGGAGCACCGTGTCGTGACCGGCTCCGAGCCGAAGCTGTACGACTGCTTCAACGAGGCCGACGCGATGGTCTCGGACATCTCCAGCGTGGTCTCGGACTTCATGGCGAGCGGCAAGCCGTACGCCGTCACCGACTCCGCCGCGCTGGGCATCGACGAGTTCAAGCGGCAGAACACCGCCGCCCGGGCCGCCGTGATCCTCTCCAACGGCGCGGAGGAGCTCAACGAACTCCTGGACGCCGTGACGTCCCCCGAGTTCGACCTGCTGGCGGGTGCCCGTCAGGAGCTGAAGGAGTACCTCCTCGGCCCCGACCACCCCACCTCCATGCAGCGGTTCAACTCCGCGCTGCGCACGCTCCAGGCGGGCGCGGAGGCGCGCAACCTCGGGGTCGAGCAGCGCATCGGCGGACAGCTGCTGGGTGAACTCGACCGTGAGTCGGACTCCGACAGCGAGTCCGTCGACACCGAGGCGTCCGAGGCGTCCGTGGCGCGCTGACGCCACGCACGATCCGTCCGCGGAGCCCGTACGGCACCACGCCGTACGGGCTCCGCGCGTTCACCGGCCCACCGGCGGTCCCGGTGCCTGTCCAGCGGGTGAAATGGACAGGCACCCGCCGCGCGGCCTGACATAGATTCGGCGTGTGACAGTGGCAAGACAACAGGTAACGCAGGCCCGCAGAATCGTCGTCAAGGTCGGTTCGTCCTCGCTGACCACCGCGTCCGGCGGACTGGACGCCGACCGGGTCGACGCGCTCGTCGACGTGCTCGCCACGGTCCGCGGCGCCGGCGAGAAGGAGATCGTGCTGGTCTCCTCCGGCGCCATCGCCGCCGGCCTCGCGCCTCTGGGTCTCGCCCGCCGCCCCAAGGACCTGGCGCGCCAGCAGGCGGCCGCCAGCGTCGGTCAGGGACTGCTGGTCGCCCGCTACACGGCCTCGTTCGCGCGCTACGGCGTACGCGTCGGGCAGGTGCTGCTCACCAGCGACGACACCAGCAGGCGCGCCCACTACGGCAACGCCTACCGCACCCTGGACCAGCTGCTGGCCATGGGCGCCGTCCCGGTGGTCAACGAGAACGACACCGTCGCCACCGACGAGATCCGCTTCGGCGACAACGACCGTCTCGCCGCCCTCGTCGCCCATCTGGTCCGGGCCGACCTGCTCGTGCTCCTGTCGGACGTCGACGGTCTCTACGACGGGGACCCCTCCCGGCCCGGCACCGCGCGCATCGACGAGGTACACGGCCCCGCCGACATCGAGCACGTCCAGATCGGCTCGGCCGGCAAGGCCGGGGTGGGCACCGGCGGCATGGTCACCAAGGTCGAGGCGGCGAGAATCGCCGCGGCGGCCGGTGTCCCCGTCGTCCTGACGTCTGCCGTCCGTGCCGCGGACGCCCTCGCGGGCCGCGGCACCGGGACGTACTTCCACAGCACCGGGCGACGCTCGGCGGACCGGCTGCTCTGGCTCGCGCACGCCTCGACGCCGCAGGGCGCCCTGATCCTGGACGACGGCGCGGTGAAAGCCGTCGTGCACGGCAGGAAGTCGCTCCTGCCGGCCGGAATCGCCGCGGTCGAGGGCGAGTTCAGCGCCGGGGACCCGGTCGAACTGCGAGACGCCGAGGGTCGCGCCGTGGCCCGCGGACTGGTCAACTTCGACGCCAAGGAGATTCCCCAGCTCCTCGGCCGGTCCACCCGCGAACTCGCCAAAGAGCTCGGTCCGGCATACGAGAGAGAAGTCGTACACAGGGACGATCTGGTCGTGCTGCACCCCTGAAACGGCTGAAACTCCAGCCATCCGGCAGAGACCTTCACCAAAAGCGCCCCACGTTCCGCCCAGGACTGGTCAACTTTGTTGCGGGGGAATGGCGGGGTACCGCAGGACGACACAGGCAACAGGAGGCCGCCGGTGAGACGAGCGCGCCCAGGGGATGTGCCCCGAGGGACCGGGGGCGTCCCCCATGCCCGTAGGGCTGTGGGCGAGGAACGGACCCTGACCAGCGTCGAGGCGGGCGCCGACTTCGACGACGCCGAGGAGACGGCGGAGCTGTCCGAGGGCCCGCGTGCGGAGTCGGACTCCCGTGTCGAGGACCGCGAGCAGTCGAAGCTGTGGCACATCACCCTCAGCGTCTCCGGCGCGGAAGCCCCGCTGAAGGAGGTCAGGCGCGGTCTCGAGCAGCTCGCGCACGACCATCCGTTCCTGCTGACCAGCCGCTATGCCAACGACCACGCCGAGATCCGCTACTGGGAGGAGGCGCGGGACCTGCACGACGCCGCCGCGGTGGCGCTGCGGTTGTGGGGCGAGCACCGGTCGAGCGCCAGGCTGCCACCGTGGGAGATCGTCGGCCTGGAGGTCATCGACCGCCAGACGTACCACCAGCGGATCGCGGAGGGCTACGGCCCGCCACCGGCGGCCCCGGTCGGGGTCCATCCCTTCTGAGGCCCCTCCGGGCCGTGCGGGTCGGGTCACGGTGGGACGGCTCGGGGCGTGCCGGGTTGCGGTGCCTGCCGGGACGCGGGCCCGGCACCCTGCGAGGTACGGCGGGCTCCGGGTGCGGCGGGTGCGGCGGGCTCCGGGTGCGGCGGGTGCGGCGGGCTCCGGGTACGGCGGGCACGCAGGCTCGCGGCCGCGCTCCGTGCCGGGCCGTACAGGGTTTCGGGTGTTCTGTCTCGCAGTGCGGAATACGTGCCGGACGCCGACGGCGGGCGCACTACCCTGCGGGTATGACGACGTCCTCGCCGCTCTCGCCCTACGACAACCTCTCCCCGGTCGCCAAGGCCGCCTACCGTGCCCGCGGCGCCGCCGCCGACCTCGCCCCGCTGCCGCGTTCGGCGAAGGACGACGCTCTGCTGGCGATCGCGGACGCCCTCGAGGTCCGGACGGCCGAGATCGTCGAGGCCAACGCGGAGGACGTCGCCCGTGCCCGCGAGGCCGGCACCGCCGAGTCGGTCATCGACCGGCTCACCCTCACCCCCGAGCGGGTGCGCGCGATCGCCGCCGACGTACGCGACGTCGCGGCGCTGCCCGACCCCGTGGGCGAGGTGGTTCGCGGCTCGACCCTGCCGAACGGCATCGATCTGCGTCAGGTCCGCGTCCCCCTGGGAGTCGTCGGGATCATCTACGAGGCCCGGCCCAATGTCACCGTGGACGCCGCCGCCCTCTGCCTCAAGTCCGGCAACGCCGTCCTGCTGAGGGGCTCGTCCTCGGCCATCTCCTCCAACACCGCGCTGGTGCGGGTCCTGCGGGACGCGGTCGGCGGCTCGGGGCTGCCCGCCGACGCGGTGCAGCTCGTGCCCGGCGAATCACGCGACTCCGTCACGGAGTTGATGCGGGCGCGCGGCCTGGTGGACGTGCTGATCCCGCGCGGGGGCGCCGGTCTGATCCGTACCGTCGTCGAGGAGTCCACGGTTCCCGTCATCGAGACCGGAACCGGCAACTGCCATGTGTACGTGGACGCCGAGACCGACCTCGACATGGCCGTCGACATCCTCATCAACTCCAAGGCGCAGCGTCCGAGCGTCTGCAACGCCGCCGAGACCCTCCTGGTCCACCAGGATGTCGCGGACGCCTTCCTGCCCCGCGCCCTGGACGCGCTGGCCGAGGCGGGTGTGACCGTGCACGGTGACGACCGGGTGCTGGAGTACGCCGACGTCACCAAGGCCAGGATCGTGCCCGCGACGACCGAGGACTGGGAGACCGAGTACCTCTCGTACGACATCGCCGCGGCGGTCGTCGACTCCCTGGACGCGGCCGTCGGGCACATCCGGCTGTGGTCCTCCGGGCACACCGAGGCGATCGTGACGACCTCGCAGGCGGCCGCGCGCCGGTTCACCCAGTTGGTCGACTCGACCACGGTCGCCGTGAACGCGTCCACCAGGTTCACGGACGGTGGCCAGTTCGGCTTCGGCGCCGAGATCGGCATCTCCACCCAGAAGCTGCACGCCCGCGGCCCGATGGGGCTTCCGGAGCTGACCTCGACCAAGTACATCGTCACCGGAGACGGTCACACCCGGTAGCCGGAGCGGGGTCCGTCGCGGGCCGCGCGGTGCGTCCCCGCGACGGGGAACCTTCCCTTTCCGACTGCCCAAACCGACCGGCCAGGTCTACTCTGATTCCGTGCCGGACGACGTGGGGGGCAGGCCGTTCCCGGACGGCTGGGAGCCCGACGACGACCGCGGAGGCGCGGACGAGGACTTCGCCTCCGTGGTGTTCGACGAGGACTTCGTCAGGGCCGCCGAGATCCATGAACCGACCGCCGTCGAGCGGCTGCTCGCCGCTGCCCAGGCCCGCGCGGAGGCAGAGGCAGCCCACGCCGGATCGGGGATGGGGCATCCCGACGAAGAGTTCTACGACGACGGATACAGCCCCTACGGCCGTGAGTACGGCTACGACGACGGCGACGCCCGAGACGTCGACGAGGAAGCCGGCCCCTACGGCAGACACGGAGGGGCCCTGCGCCCCTACCGCGGCAGCGCCCGCTGGCACCGTCCCGTGGCCTGGCTCCTCGCGCTGCTGATGGGCATAGGGATGGTCGCCCTCGCCTTCACGGCCGTCTACCGGGGCGCCTCGGGCAACCGCCAGGACCAGGTGCCCCCGCCCGCCACCACCGGCGTCGACACGACCCCGTCGAACGGCTCCGTCGGAGACCGCGTCGGCGGCCCGTCCGCCTCGGCCGAGTATTCGGCGCCCGCAGTGTCCGCCGACCCCCGCACCCCCTGACCAGCCGCTGATCACCCGGGGTGGTCACCCGAACGGCTGAGTGAGAACTCGTCAGAGTTTGTCGAGCGGCCGCGCGTTTACTGACGGCCCGGCAGACCTACCCTGAAAGTATGGCTGGTCGCGGAGACCCGCCCGAGGGGACACCCGAGGGGCTCCCCGGCGGTGGAGAGGACGAGTACCGGTCCGTCGTCTTCGACGAATCGTTCGTACGGGCTGCGCGGCTTCAGGAGTACTCCGCGCAGGAGCGGATGGCCGATCACGCACGCGCTGTGCGCAGCCTCCCCGGCTGGTCGCGCAGAAGCGGCTCCAAACAGTTCCTGGTGCTCCTCCTTCTGGTCGCCATCGCCTTCGGCGCCGCCGTCTACCTGGGCGTGCGCCATCCGTATCAGACGCCTGCGACGAAGCAGGCCGAACCGCTGCGCATCACCGTCATCCCGCTCGCGCCCCAGGGGCCCGTCCCCGGGGGCGACGCCGCGCAGCTCTTCGCCCGCAGCCCCGCCGCGCACTTCCGCGTCGGCGCCTCCGGCATCAGCTTCCCGGGAGCGAGGCCCACCAGAAACTTCTCGGAGAGCCAGGTGATGGCCGCGCTGACCATCGCCAAGGACTACCTGGTGCAGTCCTCGCTGGATCCCGACGTGCTGACGGGCGGCGCGGTGCGTCCGGTGCGGCTGCTGCTCGACCCCGACCAGCAGATGCAGTTCGACCGGAGCATGTCCACGCCGGTCGCCGACGGCCATCACGCGGCCACCGGCTGGCTGGTGCGCTTCGATCCCGCGAAGGTGGCCCTGGCCGACCCCGAGATACGGGTCCGGGGCACCCTGCGGGTAGCCGAGGTGGGGCCCGACGCCCTGGAGGTGACGTCGGACCACACCTTCGCCTATGCGCTGCGCCCGGCGGTGGCGAACGGGGCGAAGGCCGGCGATGCCTCGCTGTTCACCGTCCGCCGCGAGCTGCGCCTGCGCTTCGACCGCGACGACCTGCGTCAGCACCGTGCGGAGCTGATGGTCAGCTCCGTCCAGGCCGGACCGCAGGCCTGCTCGGACGAGGCCTCCGGGACGCTGCGGCCGTTGCTCGCCGGACAGCGGGCCGCCGCGGGAGTCCCCGCGGGCACGGACCCGTACGCGACGGGCCGGACGACCGCATCCCTGTGCGGCTCCCTGTCACCGAGCGCCCAGCCGAGCCCCTGAGGAGCGGGAGGAGCGGGCGGGCCCCCACGAGGCGGTGAGAGGGCAGGCGGCCACACGATGGCCCGGCTCCGCGCCCCGGCCCCAGGCACTCACTCTCCGGGCCCCGGCTCGACTCCACGCGCAGGCTCCCGGGGCCCACTCGACTCAGCCACTCGACTCAGCCAGGCGTCGACCCGAGCGACAACCCGGGCACCGACCCAGGCACCGACCCAGGGGCCGGTCCCGGCACGGGCCCGTTGCGGCGACGGGTCCGGACCCCGTCCCCGCACCGATCCGGCGCCCGGTCGTCCCGGACCTGCCCCAAGGGCCCATGCTCGGCCGACTCGGCCTCAGGCCTCGGCGCCGCCGGTGTCCTTGGTGCCGGTCGACCCCGAGCCGCCGCTCGAGCCGTTCGCCCCGGTGAACTTGTCCCGGAGCTTCCCGCCCAGGTCGCCCGCGCCGCCCGCTATGTCGCCGACCAGCTTCATCAGCGGATCCTTGCTGGTGCGCACCGTGTCCGCGTAGTGCGAAGCGGACTCGCGGAACGAGTCGGTGACGGAGGTGTCCTTGTCCTCGTCGCGCCGCGGGTAGTGGCCGTCCATGATCCGCTGGTAGTCGCGGGTCTCGGCCCACTTCTTCAGCTCAGCCGCGCGGACCGTGGTGAAGGGGTGCGACCGGGGCAGCACATTGAGGATCTTGAGCACGGAGTCCCGCAGGTCGCCGCCCGCCTCGTACTCCTCGGCCTGCTGGAGGAAGGCGTCGACGTTCATCTCGTGCAGATGGTTGCCACCGGCGATCTTCATCAGACCGCGCATCGACGCCTGGAGGTCCTGACCGACCAGCAGTCCCGCCCGGTCGGCGGAGAGCTCCGACTTGCGGAACCACTCGCGCAGCGCGGTCACGATCGCCATGATCGCCACATTGCCGAGCGGGATCCACGCGACCTTCAGGGCCAGGCCCGTGAGGAACAGCAGGATCGTGCGGTACACGGAGTGGCCGGAGAGGGCATGGCCCACCTCATGGCCCACGACCGCCCGCATCTCCTCCTCGTCCAGCAGCTCCACCAGACCGGTGGTCACCACGATGATCGGCTCGTCCAGGCCGATGCACATGGCATTGGGCTTCGGGTCCTGCGCGACATACATCGCCGGGACCTTCTCCAGATCCAGGATGTAGCAGGCGTCCCGCAGCATGGTGTTGAGGTGCGCGAACTGGGCGTCGCTCACCCGCACCGAGTCGGAGAGGAACAGCAGCCGCAGGCTGCGCTCCGGCAGAAGTCCGCTCAGTGCCTTGAAGACGGTGTCGAAGCCGCTCAGCTTGCGCAGGGCGACCAGCGCGGAGCGGTCCGCGGGATGTTCGTACGCCCGAGAAGAGATGCCCGGGAAGCGCTTGCGCTGCCGGCTCGGCACCTTCTCGTGATTGCTTTCGGTCATTCCAGCCCCCTATTGACCTGATGGTCCGCGATAGGAATCGTTCGCTCGTCCCCCTGACGGCCCCCAGCGTAGGTGCTGGGACTACCGTGGGCCGGGGGCTGTGGACAACTTCGGAGTCAGGAGTACACCCGACATGCCGGACACCGCCGCACTGCTTGCCGCAGCGGCCGGGCAGCAGGGACTGGGCAACACCCTGCGCGTGGCCCTGATCGCGTCGATCGTCGGAGCCGCACTGCTCGCCTGGTTCCTGTTGCGCGGCTACCGCGGAAACGGCGCCGACGACACCGACAACGACTGAGTCGGCGTGAGCGTGCCCGGGTGGCCCGCATACGATGTGCTCGACGTCTCTTCGCTCCGTGTCCGACGTCCCCCGCTGTTCCCCTGTTTCTTCCGAATCCCGAGCTCCGACTCCCGATCGATAAGGGTCCTGCTGAAGATGAGCCTCGCCAGCACCGCCGCCAACCTGGTCACTCTCGCCGAGGGCGCCGAGCACGGCGGCAACCACCAGAGCCTCAGTCCGTACCTCACCGGTGGCGGCGCCTTCCTCGCGCTGCTTCTGCTGCTGTGGATCACCACCCGCTTCAACCGCGACCGCTGAGGCCTGGCCGGCCGGACGTGCCAGTAGGCTCTGCACGCATGGGAGAGCAGGAAGTGGCTACGGGTTCCGGTTCCGGCAGGCGTCGACTCGGCGTCATGGGCGGGACCTTCGACCCGATCCACCACGGACACCTGGTGGCCGCCAGTGAGGTGGCCTCCCTGTTCCATCTGGACGAAGTCGTCTTCGTGCCGACCGGACAGCCGTGGCAGAAGGGTCACACGGTGGTGTCCCCGCCCGAGGACCGCTACCTGATGACGGTCATCGCCACGGCGTCCAACCCGCAGTTCTCCGTCAGCCGGATCGACATCGACCGGCCGGGGCCGACGTACACGATCGACACCCTGCGGGATCTGAGCAATCTCAACGCAGACGCGGATCTGTTCTTCATCACCGGCGCCGACGCCCTCTCCCAGATCCTCGGGTGGCGCGACGCCTCCGAGTTGTTCTCGCTCGCCCACTTCATCGGAGTGACCCGGCCGGGGCACGATCTGACGGACGACGGGCTGCCCGAGGGCGGGGTCTCCCTGGTGGAGATTCCGGCGCTGGCGATTTCCTCGACGGACTGCCGGGCGAGAGTGGTGAAGGGCGATCCGGTCTGGTACCTGGTGCCGGACGGCGTGGTGCGCTACATCGACAAGCGCCAGTTGTACCGCGGCGAATGAGCCACGGAGAGGGGCACCGGTGAACGACCAGCAGAATCCTTACGACCCGTACTACCAGCCGCAGATCATCGGCTACGACGAGTACGGGCAGCCGGTCTACCAGCAGCCCCAGCAGTACGACCCTTACGCGCAGCAGCAGCCTCAGCACACTCGGCAACAACCCTCCCAGCAGCAGTACCCGCAGCAGCAGGGCGGCGAGCAGGGATACGGGTACGACCCGTACGCGGAGTACCAGCAGCAGAGCACGCAACAGCCCCAGTCGTACGACCCCTACGCCCAGGCCCCCCAGCAGCCGCAGACCCGGGCCGGGCAGGGGTACGGCTACGACGGATACGGCTACGACACCGGGCAGCAGCCCGCGGCCGTCGACACCACCCAGCAGTGGACCGTTCCGCAGCAGCAGCCGTCCCCCGAGCCGCCCGCCCGGACCGCGCCGGAGCCCGAGTCGGGGCCCGAGGTGGGCGTGCCCGGCCAGCGCCGGTCCGACGACGACCGGGACTACCGCACCGAGCAGTTCTCCTTCATCGAGGAGCCCGACGAGGACTCCGAAGACGTCATCGACTGGCTGAAGTTCACCGAGAGCCGCTCCGAGCGGCGCGAGGAGGCCAAGCGCCGCGGCCGCAACCGCGTCGTCGGACTCGTCGTCGCCCTCGCCCTCGTCGTCGTGGGCGGAGTCGGCTACCTCTGGTACGCGGGCAAGATCCCCGGGCTCTCGGACGGTGACAAGGCGAACACCGCCGCCGCCGGCCCGCAGAAGCGCGACGTCATCGTGGTGCATCTGCACAACACCAAGAAGCAGGGCACATCGACGGCCCTCCTCGTCGACAACGTCACGACCGAGCAGGGCACGACCGTCCTCCTCCCCAACTCCCTCTCGGTCGGCAACGACGACGGGACCACCACCACGCTCGGCAAGTCCGTGGAGGACGACGGCTCGACGGGCACCCGCGACGCCGTCGGCTCCCTCCTCGGCGCGAAGATCACCGGCACCTGGCGCCTGGACACCCCGTATCTCGAGAATCTGGTGGAGCTGGTCGGCACGATCGACCTGACCACCGACGCACAGGTGCCCGGCGCGAAGAAGGGGGAGGCGCCGCTCGTGAAGAAGGGTGAGAACCAGACCCTGAACGGGCGGGCGGCCGTCGCCTACGCCACCTACCTGGCACCCGGCGAGGCCGAGGCCAAGCAGTTGCAGCGCTTCGGCCAGGTGATGCAGGCCGTCCTGAAGAAGTTCCCCGACGAGCCGGGCTCCGCGACCGTGACGGTGGAGACGCTGGCGCAGATCCTCGACCCGTCGCTGACCGAGAAGGACCTGGGCGCGTCGCTCGCCAAGCTCGCCGAGCGCGCCAAGGGCGGCGACTACAAGACCGCCCTGCTGCCGGTCCAGGAGGACGGCACGCTCACGCAGCAGGCCTCCAGCAGTGTCGTCAAGGACATCCTGGGCGGCTCGGTGACCGCGCCCGACAAGGACGCGGCGGTACGGGTCGGCATCAAGAACGGCACAGGGGACACCTCGGCCACGGAGACCGCCCGGATCTCCCTGGTCAACGGCGGCTACTCGGTCCTCGACGCCGGCAAGGCGGACACGGAGTCCACCTCGGCCGTCACCTACGCGGACGCGGCGCAGAAGGCCAAGGCCGTCGAGGTCGCCAAGACGCTCGGACTGCAGGAGAAGTCGGTGAAGAAGGGCGCCGCCACGGCGAACGCCGATGTCACCGTCGTCCTCGGCCAGGACTTCGAGAAGAACTGACGCGCGCTCGGCCGGAGCGGGGCCGTGACCGCCCGGGGTGACGCGATGATCACGACGTGATGATCACGGCGTGGGCTGTCGGCGGTCCGTGAGACCCTTGTGAGGTATCAGACCGCCGACGAAAGCCTGCTTGTGACCGCCACGGACCGCTCCATCGAGCTCGTCAGCCTCGCCGCCCAGGCGGCGGCCGACCGGCTCGCGCACGACATCATCGCCTACGACGTCAGCGACGTGCTGTCGATCACCGACGCCTTCCTGCTCGCCTCCGCGCCCAACGACCGCCAGGTCAAGTCGATCGTCGACGAGATCGAGGAGCGGCTGAACAAGGAGCTCGGAGCGAAGCCGGTCCGTCGTGAGGGGGACCGCGACGCCCGCTGGATCCTTCTCGACTACGTCGACATCGTGGTGCACGTCCAGCACAGCGAGGAGCGTGTCTTCTACGCCCTGGAGCGGCTGTGGAAGGACTGCCCCGAGCTGCCGCTGCCCGAGGACGCGCTGAAGACCCGCGGCAAGGCCGACGAGCACGCCCGGCTCACCGGCGACCCGGAAGGTGAGCTGAGCTGAACGGCACGGATCCCCGCAAGCGCGCCACAGGCCGTCGTGTCGTCCTGTGGCGACACGGTCAGACCGCGTGGAACCTGGAACGGCGCTTCCAGGGCACCACGGACATCGAGCTGACCGAGGACGGTGTCGCCCAGGCGCGCCGTGCCGCCCGGCTGCTGGCGTCGCTGGAGCCCGACGTGATCATCTCCTCGGACCTCCAGCGCGCCGGGGCGACCGCCGCCGAGCTGGCCGAGATCACCGGCCTCGACATCTCGTACGACGCCGCTCTGCGGGAGACCTACGCCGGTGTCTGGCAGGGGCTCACCCACGAGGAGATCGTCGCGCAGCACGGTGAGCAGTACGCGGCCTGGAAGCGCGGCGAGCCCGTGCGCCGCGGTGGCGGCGAGCTGGAGTCCGAGGTGGCCGACCGGGCCGCGCCCGTGGTGCTGCACCACGCGGAGAAGCTCCCGGAGAACGGCACCCTGGTCGTCGTCAGCCACGGTGGCACGATCCGCACGACGATCGGCCGGCTGCTGGGCCTGGAGTCGCACCACTGGGAGAGCCTCGGCGGCCTCTCCAACTGCTGCTGGTCGGTGGTCGGCGAAGGCGCGCGCGGCTGGCGGCTGCTGGAGCACAACGCCGGCACCCTCCCCGAGCCGGTCCTCGGCGACGACGACTGACCCGCAGCGACAGGGCCCCGGCGACGACGAGCGGCCCCTGCGGACGGGTCCGTCGTGGCCACGACAGGCCCGCCGGTCCGGCCTCCGGGCCCCCGGCCCCCGGATTTCACTTTCCGGCAGGTCGCAGGCTAAAGTTCTTCTTGTTCGCAGCGCGGAGCGCGAAGAACACGCGGGGCTATAGCTCAGTTGGTAGAGCGCCTGCATGGCATGCAGGAGGTCAGGAGTTCAATTCTCCTTAGCTCCACAATCCGGATCCCGTCCTCCTCCGAGGGCGGGATTTCGCGTTTCCCCGGGAACCGGCCTTCCGCGGGCATCCGACCGACGCAGATCTCTGCCCGCTGTGATAGCCACCCGTGGACTCCCCGCGAACACCGGGCAGTTGGCCGCTCCGGCTCCCGGCGGGCGCGAACGCGGCGCCGCATCGTGCCGACACTTGTGCAAAGCGCCCTTGCGCCGGGCGGGTTCGGGCTCATCGCGCGGGCGTCCGTGGACAGCCGTGCTCCGGCGAAACGGAAGCGACGGCGGCCCTCTTCCGCACCTCGCCGCCCCGCCGCCGGAGCGTGCCTCGCGTTCGCCCACAGCCCCGCACGCACCCGTGCACTCTCCGCCGTAGGTCGGGAAGAGGCGGCGTACGCGGTGATCTTGCGCTCCGTGGCCGGTCTCGTACGCAAACGCCGCTGACCCCCTTGCCATGCCGTGGCAGAATCGGACGGCCGGAGGGGACACCGGCCAGGATGGGAAGGAGAGCACAATGTCCGCCAGCAGGAGCAAGGAGGCCGATGACCTGCTTGCCGCGGCGGAGATACGCGCTCTCCTCAGCTGCCCTTCCTGCGGATCGGCGCATGTTGCCCAGGTCCTCGGCGACAACGGCGGAGTTTCTTACGTGTGCACGTCCTGCGGCCACAGCTGGAGCTGAGTGATGGGTGCACACAGGCGTAAATGCGACTGGTGCGGCAGTGGTACGCCCATCGTCCGGGACATGGATCCGGTCAATCCTGACTACCAGTACTGGTGCGAGGAGTGCGCACGGGCGCTGATCATAAAAGGCGACCCGATCGAGACGTACCGGGAACTGGAAGGCGAGCCGATCTACGGCCGTCTTCTCGACGAGCACTGCACACTGAAGCGGTTCTACTCGTTCGCCACAGCGTGACCGCTGCCGCCGCGGCCGTCAGCGCGTAGAGCGCCGAGAGGGCCATCTGCCCGCCGTTCTGGGCGAGTTCGGGCCGGTGCTCGCCGTGGGGCACCCACCACAGCGCGTACGAGCTGAACACCAGCCCCACCGTCGCCGCCCATCCCCTCCTTCCGCACGCCGCGAGCGCGAGCACCAGGGGCACGCACCAGACCCAGTGGTGCGACCAGGAGACAGGACTGATCAGCAGCGCCGTCACCCCGCAGACGACGACGGCGCAGGCGTGGTTCTCCCGCCGTGCGGCGCTCACGGCCATGGCGAGGCCCGCCGCGGCCACGAGAGCGGCCGTCAGGGGCCACCACGGCCCCGGATCGGGTGTGTGCAGCAGTCGCGAGAGCGCCCCGCGCAGCGACTGGTTGGCCGTGTCCTCGGCGTGGCCCACCCGGCCGGCCGCGAACACCGCCGACGTCCAGTAGCGCCGCGAGTCGTGGGGGAGGAGCAGCGCGGTCGCGAGCGTGGCGCCGAAGAAGACCGCCGCCGCTGTCGCCGCCCGCCGCAGCCATGCGTTCCACCCCGTCCGGCGGGCCAGAACCACCCCTGTGATCAGCGCGAACAGGGCGAAGAGGGCGGGTGTGAGTTTCACCGCGGCGGCGAGGCCGATACCGACGCCCGCCCACCGGGACCCCGTACGGCGGGTGACGTCCCACAGCACCGCGACCGCCAGCAGCAGATTGACCTGGCCGTACCGCAACGTCGTCCACACCGGCTCGCACCACACGGCGGCCGCGGCCACCCACAGCGCGCCGGTGCGCCGGTCGGCGTGCGGGTGGGTGAGACGCAGCGACAGGGCGGCGAGTGCGACGAGCAGCAGCAGGTTCCCGGCTGTGGCCAGAGCGCGCATCTCCGGGACGCCGACCAGCGTGAGGGGGGTGAACAGCAGGGCGGCGAACGGTGGATACGTCATGGGCAGGCCCGCCTCGGTGACGCGCAGCGCGTAGAGGTCGGCCCCCTGGCGTACGGCCGTCCCCTCGGCCCGGTAGACGAGCAGGTCGATCATCGAGACGCCGGCCGCACGCTGGGCCGCCCAGAAGGCCGCGAACGAGAGCAGACAGACCGACGCGGCCGTGAGGGTGTGGCGGCGGGCACGGAGCAGCGCGATCACGGTCACGAAGGGGGACGTTACCGCCCTCATCCGCGCAGACCGGAAAGGATTTGGTGAAGCGCCGTGGAGGGCGTTAATGTTGTCGACGTCGCCGCGAGGGAAACCCTCGATCAAGGCGGCACATCGCACGGGGCTATAGCTCAGTTGGTAGAGCGCCTGCATGGCATGCAGGAGGTCAGGAGTTCAATTCTCCTTAGCTCCACAGAATGATCAATCGGAAGATCCCGTCGGACCGTCACGGTCGGCGGGATTTTCTGTTGTGCGGGACGTCTTGTGTGCGGGACGTCTTGTCCGCATGAGTGACGAAGAAGGGAGCGGGCGACCCCATCGGGTCGCCCGCTCCCTCTCTCACGTCGGTCAACCGCGGCCGCTGCCGAGGGCCTTGCGGTTCGGTGCGGGCAGCTCGGCCCGGGCCTTCGGGGCCGGAGCGGCCGTCTGCTCGATGCGCATCGCCAGCGCCGGGCACCGTCGTACGGCCCGCTCGGCGCGCCCGCGCATGTGCATGGGAACGACCGCGTCGGCCACCGACGGATAGCCGTCCGGATTGAGCCGGATCAGCTCCGGGATGATGTCCGCGCAGAGCCCGTGGCCCTGGCACAGCGTCCAGTCGATGAAGACCTTCTCGCCGCTCGGAATCGACTCTTCGGCCTCCTCGTACCCGGGCAGCGGAAGCGGCAGCACACCGGTCGTCTCGCGGCCGCACCCGCCGTGGAGCACATGGGCCGCCAGATCGTCCGTGAACGCCGACAGGGTCGAGGCGAAGAACCGCGCCGAACCGTCGGGGTGCTTGCACGCACCACGGCCCTTCACGGCCTGTGTCACCTCGCGCAGCGCCTCCAGGGCGGCAGGTCCGCCGCCGTTCATGACGTCCGCCAGACCGCCGGCCGCGGCGGGCAGCCCCAGCTTGCAGGGGCCGCACTGGCCGGCCGTCTCGGCGGCGAGCCAGTTGGCCACCCGCAACGCCTCACCCAGCGGGCAGGTCTCCGGCCCGATGGGCAGGATGGCCCCCGCGCCGAGCGAACCGCCCACAGCCGCCAGCGACTCACGCGAGACGACCGATTCGTGGACGGCCACCGAGTCGATCCAGTTGCCGTGGTAGCCGCCGGTCAGGACGCCCTGGGGCAGCGGCGGGGCGCCGGCGAGCTGGAGGACGTACCGCAGCGGGACACCCGTGGGGACCTCGACCACCATGGGGCGCGCCACCGCGCCGGAGATGGTGAGCATGACCGTGCCGGGCTCGGAACCCACACCGGTGTTGCTGTAGCGGCGCGATCCGATACGGGCGCCGATGGCGAGCTGCGCGAACGTCTCCGCGTTGGACAGCAGGGTCGGCGCGCCGCCGACACCGGTGTCGGACGCGCGCTCACGGCGGCCGGGCGGCAGGGCGGGGCCGCCGTTGATCGCGCGGATGACCGAGGATGCCTCACCGGAGACCATGCGCTCGGGCGTGCGGACGATGCGTGCGCGCAGCTGCTGCCCGCGCCGGTCCGTCAGACCGCGCTCGGCGAGAGCCGCGCGCATCGACATCTCCGTGGAGTTGCGGGTCACCGCGACGACCAGGGTGCGTGCCCCGAGCGCCTCGGCCGCCAGCAGCGCCCCGTCCAGGATCAGATGGGGAGCACGGTTGAGCAGAACGGTGTCCTTGCGGCAGGCCGGTTCGCCCTCACTGCCGTTCACCACGACGACGGGCCGCACCCCGCGCCGGATGGCGGACTTGGCCACGGCACGCAGCTTCTGCCCGAAGGGGAATCCCGCGCCGCCTCGGCCGCGCAGGGTTATCTCCTCGGCGAGCTGGGCGAGCCGCTCGCCGGTCATCGGTTCCAGCGGTCCGTGCACCTTGAGGTGCATCTGGAGATCCAGGCGCTCGACCAGGTCGAACCCCTGAGTCAGCTGGGGAAGGCCGACGACGCGGACCTCGGGGACATCGGGGAGGGGGGCGTTCAAGGTCGGTCTCCTGCGGGCGCGTTCCAGGGCTCTCCGGCCGGAGGCGGAAAGAGCGGTCCGGGCATCGCTTGGGTTTCGTCGTACGTGGTGGGATTACCGGTGTCGTACGGGGAGGGAGTTGCTTCGTACGGGGACGTGGCGGGCGGGTCGTAGAGAGGGCTCTCGTAGGTCGGGGTGGTGAACGACCCGGAGCCGTAGGACGGGGTGGGGAAGGTCCCCGTGTCGTACGCGGGCGCGGTGAACGAGCCGGTGTCGTACGTCGGGGTGGGGACGGAGCCCGTGTCGTAGGACGGGGTCGGGAAGGACCCGGTGTCGTACGCGGGCCCGGGCGGGGGTGCTGCGGCGGCCGGTGTGCCGAAGGCCGAGGGGTCGTACGCGGGGGTGTCGTACGACGGAGTGGCGGGCGGCGCAACGGGCTCGGCCGGATAGGCCTGGGCGGGCGGAGGCGGCGAGGGGGTCGGCCACATGCCCGGGGCGGGGCCGTCCTCCGACACCACCGGTATCTCCTCGGTCATCGGGATGCGCTCGGCGAGCGGGGCGTTCGGATCGCCCGCGAGGGACACCGCGCGGTAGGCGGCCGAGATCCCGGTGCCCGCGCCGACACCACCGGCGCCGACGACGGGCTCCGCCTCGGGCGGCGGAGGCGCCTCGTACAGCTGGGGTGAGGGGGCTTCGAGCCGTGGCTGCCGGCGCGGCTGTCCGAAGGCGGGCTGGCGCGGGAACTCGGGCTCGACCGGGCGCTGCGTGGGAATGCCGTTCATCCGGTTGAGGCCGACCGGGGCGGTCACCCCTGTCGAACCGGGCAGGGGCGAGGTCGCCATGTCCCGCAGCCCCGGCTCCTCGGCGCGACCGGGGCCCGCACGGCGTCCGGTCAGCGCGAGGATCTTGTCGGCGATGCGGCGCTGCACCTGACGCGGGAGCAGCCGTACCGACACGGCGCCGGTGACGCTAGCGAGGGCCAGGCAGTACATCGTCGTGACCCAGGTCGCCGCCGGACGGCCCGCGTACAGGCCGTGCATCAGGGCGAAGCACCAGGCCGGATAGGCCAGCATGTGCAGGGCGCGCCAGCGGCCCGCGGCCTTGATGTTGCCCGCCAGAGCGCTGCGCATCGCTCCGGTCGCACCCGCGATCACCATGAACAGACCGGCCAGGGAGCCCATGCCGATCAGGCCGTCCGTGCCCGTGACGCCCAGCCCGAACGGGATGAGAGCGCCGATCAGTGCCACATGGCCGAGGGACACCTTCACCGTCGCGTGCAGCAGCAGGAAGCCGAGCGAGGCCGTCGCCGTGCCGCGGTGGATCGCCTGGGCGAGCAGCCGGTGGCGCGGTGACAGCAGCAGCCGGTCCGTCGCGATCAGGCCCCACGCGATGGACGCGGTGAGCGAGACCAGCGACAGCACCCCGGTGGTGAAGTCGAGCGCTGCGCGAAAACTGTCACTCCCAAGGATGGCTATCAGCGGTATGAGCACGAACGCAGCGACCGTCAGGCCACCCTGAGTACGTCGGCTGAGGCCGGCACTCGGTGAGGGTGACGATCGGTTGTTGCGACGAGGGTTCATGGGGCGACTCCGAAGGTGCGGGGAATGCGGTCCCGTTGACGCATGCTAAGGCGACCCATACCGAGCGGTACGACGTTTTGGCGTTTAGAGAGCGGAACCACAGGCAACTGACTCTGGGGTTGCCCTGGATAGGGTCGATACGCGGGGTAACCCCAGTGCCTCCCGGGTGGATCGGCGGCTGTCCAGGCGTATGCCGGCATCTCTCGTGACATCTCCCCGCCCTCGTTCGGACCGCCTGTCAGCGGCCAGTCCTGATCCCCGTACGGATAGATACGGAAGGGAACGCCGATTGTCTCTGGTCCGCGACGAGGTCTGCGCCACACAACGCGATCGCTCTCTGCGGTACCCTGACGTCTATGCGTGCCGTACGCCTTCTGCTTAGCCGGCCGCGCTGATCAGTCCCGACGGATGAAAGATCCGGTCGGAATCGGCGCGGCGTCCCCTCCTGTGCGAGGGGATTTTTCATTTCACCGGGTGATGACAGGGCTCGAGCAGAGACGACCGATGGAGCTTTAAGGATCATGAGCGAGACGAATTCTGCTGCCGAGGTGGCCGCACCGCACCGCTACACCGCTGCGATGGCCGCCGACATCGAGGCACGCTGGCAGGACTTCTGGGACGCCGAGGGTACGTACGAGGCGCCGAACCCCCGTGGCGACCTGGCCGGGGACCCCGCCGTGGCCGCGCGCCCCAAGAAGTTCATCATGGACATGTTCCCCTACCCCTCGGGCGCGGGCCTGCACGTCGGGCACCCCCTGGGCTACATCGCCACGGACGTGTACGCCCGTCATCAGCGGATGACCGGCCACAACGTCCTGCACACCCTGGGCTTCGACGCCTTCGGTCTGCCCGCCGAGCAGTACGCCGTGCAGACCGGCACCCACCCCCGGGTGTCGACCGAGGCCAACATGGAGAACATGAAGGCCCAGCTGCGCCGGCTGGGCCTGGGCCACGACCAGCGCCGGTCCTTCGCGACGATCGACCCGGACTACTACAAGTGGACCCAGTGGATCTTCGTCCAGATCTTCAACTCCTGGTACGACGAGGACGCGAAGAAGGCCCGTCCGATCGCCGAGCTGGTGGCGCAGTTCGAGAGCGGCGAGCGTGCCGTTCCTCGCTCCACGCGCGCGTGGAGCGAACTGGGCGCCCTGGAGCGGGCGGACGTGCTGGGTGAGTTCCGCCTGGCGTACGCCTCCGACGCGCCCGTCAACTGGTGCCCCGGGCTGGGCACGGTCCTGGCGAACGAGGAGGTCACCTCCGACGGCCGGTCCGAGCGCGGCAACTTCCCCGTTTTCAAGGCCAAGCTGCGCCAGTGGAACATGCGCATCACCGCCTATGCCGACCGGCTGCTGGACGACCTGGACGCGCTGGACTGGCCCGAGGCGATCAAGCTGCAGCAGCGCAACTGGATCGGTCGGTCCGAGGGCGCCCGCGTCGACTTCACGGTCGAGGGTCACAGCGACAAGCCGGTCACGGTCTTCACCACCCGCCCCGACACCCTGTTCGGCGCGACCTACATGGTGCTGGCGCCCGAGCACGGCCTGATCGACTCGATCCTGCCCGCCGAGTGGCCCGAGGGCACCAAGGAGGCCTGGACCGGCGGCGCCGCGACCCCGGCCGACGCCGTGGCCGTGTACCGCAAGCAGGCGCAGACGAAGAGCGACGTCGAGCGGCAGACCGAACACAAGGACAAGACAGGCGTCTTCACCGGCGCGTACGCGCAGAACCCGGTGACCGGCGCCCGCATCCCGGTGTTCGTCGCCGACTACGTGCTGATGGGCTACGGCACCGGCGCGATCATGGCCGTCCCCGGACAGGACGAGCGGGACTGGGAGTTCGCGGAAGCCTTCGAGCTGCCGATCATCCGTACCGTGCAGCCGCCCGAGGGCTGGGAGGGCGAGGCGTTCACCGGCCAGGGCCCCGCGATCAACTCCTCGAACGACGAGATCTCGCTGAACGGCCTGGACGTGGCCGAGGCCAAGGCCAGGATCACCGGATGGCTGGTCGAGCGCGGTGTGGGTGAGGCCACGGTCAACTTCCGGCTGCGCGACTGGCTGTTCAGCCGGCAGCGGTACTGGGGCGAGCCCTTCCCGATCGTCTACGACGAGGACGGCGTCGCGCACTCGCTGCCGGAGTCGATGCTGCCGCTGGAGCTGCCCGAGGTCGAGGACTACTCGCCGCGGACGTTCGCACCCGACGACGCCGACACCCAGCCCGAGACCCCGCTGTCGCGCAACCAGGACTGGGTCGACGTCACCCTGGACCTGGGCGACGGCCCCAAGCGGTACCGCCGCGAGACCAACACCATGCCCAACTGGGCGGGTTCGTGCTGGTACGAGCTGCGCTACCTGGACCCGCACAACAGCGAGAAGCTGGTCGACCCGGCCATCGAGCAGTACTGGATGGGGCCGCGCGAGGGCATGCCGCACGGTGGTGTCGACCTGTACGTAGGCGGCGCCGAGCACGCCGTACTGCACCTGCTGTACGCGCGGTTCTGGTCGAAGGTGCTGTTCGACCTGGGCCACGTCTCGTCCGCGGAGCCGTTCCACAAGCTGTACAACCAGGGCATGATCCAGGCGTACGTCTACCGGGACAGCCGCGGCTTCCCGGTGCCGGCCACCGAGGTCGAGGAGCGGGACGGCGCGTTCTTCTTCGAGGGCGAGCCGGTCAAGCGCGAGCTGGGCAAGATGGGCAAGTCCCTGAAGAACGCCGTCACCCCGGACGAGATCTCCGCCGAGTACGGCGCCGACACGCTGCGTCTGTACGAGATGGCGATGGGGCCGCTGGACGTCTCCCGGCCGTGGGACACCCGCGCCGTCGTCGGTCAGTACCGGCTGCTGCAGCGGCTGTGGCGCAATGTCGTCGACGAGTCCACCGGCGAGGTCACGGTCGTCGACACCGAAGCCGACGAGCCCATGCTGCGTGCGCTGCACAAGGCGATCGACGGAGCCGGTCAGGACCTGGCGGCGCTGCGGTTCAACACCGCGATCGCCAAGATCACCGAGCTGAACAACCACCTGACCAAGGTGGGCGGGCCGCTGCCGCGCAGCGTCGCCGAGGCGCTGGTGCTGCTGATCGCCCCGCTGGCCCCGCACATCGCGGAGGAGCTGTGGCGCCGGCTGGGTCACACCGACTCCGTCGTGCACCAGGCCTTCCCCGTCGCGGATCCGGCGTACGTCGTGGACGAGTCGGTGACCTGCGTCGTGCAGATCAAGGGCAAGGTGAAGGCGAGGCTGGAGGTCTCCCCGTCGATCTCGGACGAGGAGCTGGAGGCGCTGGCACTGGGTGACGCGGCCGTGGTCGCGGCGCTGGACGGCGCCGGAATCCGCAAGGTGATCGTGCGGGCGCCGAAGCTGGTCAACATCGTTCCTGCCTAGTCCCCATTTCGGGGGGTTTCGCAGGGGCTGCGGGGCATCCCCTACGGGCAGGTTGGGGGTTCCGATGGAACCCTCGGCCTGCCCGTTCCGTTTACCGTGGAGGAACTACATCCGACGCCGAAGGGGCGCACATGGAAGCCGCGATTCTTATCTTGGCGCTGCTTTTCGTCGCCTTTGTCGCGTTGGGGGTGTTTGTGACGGTGAAGGCCGTCGGCGCGGCGAAGCGTGGCGTGGAGCGCACGGTCACCCAGGCGCGTCGCACCGTCGAGGAGACCTCACTACGGGCGAGGAGCTACGGACAGGGCGGAGTCGTCGGCGAGCTGGCCCAGCTGCGGCTGTCGCTGCGGACGTCGATGCGGGCCACCCAGGACGCCCTGCAGGCGGGAGCGGGCGAGGATGCGTCGCTGTCCGAGTCGATCTCCCTCTTCCAGCGGCTGAGTGCGCACGGCCATGAGCTGGACGACGAGCTGAAGCGCCTGGAGCGTGAGCCCGACCGGGCGACGGTCGCCTCGCTGCTGCCCGGGCTCCGCGAGCGCACGGAGCGGATCGTGCACTCGGCCGAGTCGCTGCGGTGGGCCGCCCGGGACCGGGCGAGGAAGTTCGCCGAGGACGATCTGGACGCGCTGAGCACACAGATCGACATGGAGGCGGGGGCGCTGCGGCACTGGTCGGTCGAGGACCCGTCCACCGGCGCACCGGTCACCGGGCAGTCCGGGAGCCGGGACGGCGCCTGGCCGGACGCCGGTGGACAGGCCGGTCCCGGGCAGACCTGGCCCGAGGCGGACACGGCGGGGCAGGCGGGATCGGCGGCCGCCGCCGACTCCGCGGAGGCTCCTTTGCCGTCCGCGGCTCAGTCCGGGCAGCAGGCTCAGCCACAGGCGATCACGGCGCGTGATCCGCGGCTGCCGAACACCTACCCCTGGCAGAAGACCGCTCGACCTGAGACGACCAACTGACCTGTCCGGTCCGGGGGTTGGGGCGGTGTGAGACGGTCGGCGAGGCTGATGTGCCGTCGGCGAGAGGGTTGGCGAGGCTGATGTGCCGTCGGCGAGAGCAGCAGATGCCGGGGCGCCGACGAGGGGCCGGGCTGCCGTCCCGTCCCGCCGCCGGGTAACCTCCCGCTCATGTCCCGCCATGTCGCGATCGTCACCGATTCAACGGCCTACCTGCCGCCACCGGCGATGGAGCGCCACGGCATCGTCGCGGTGCCCCTGACCGTCGTACTTGGCGATCAAGCCCTCGAAGAGGGCACCGAGATCTCGGCGCGTTCGCTCGCACAGGCGTTGCAGAAGCGACGCCCGGTGACCACCTCGCGGCCGAGCCCCGCGGTGTTCGCACAGACCTACCGGGCCCGCGCCGAAGCGGGTGCGACCGGCATCGTCTCCCTGCACCTGTCGTCGGAGTTCTCCGGCACCTACGACGCCGCCGTCCTGGCCGCCAAGGACGCGCCGGTGCCGGTGCGGGTGGTGGACACCGGGATGGTCGCCATGGCCCTCGGATTCTGCGCGCTGGCCGCCGCGGAGACGGCCGAGGGCGGCGGCACGCTGGACGAGGCCGTGGCCGCCGCGGAGAAACGCGCCGCCGGCACCTCCGCCTTCTTCTACGTCGACACCCTGGACTTCCTGCGCCGCGGCGGCCGGATCGGTGCCGCGCAGGCACTGCTGGGATCGGCGCTGGCGATGAAGCCGCTGCTCCAGCTGGAGGGCGGCCGGATCGTGCCGATGGAGAAAGTGCGCACGGCGTCGAAGGCGATCGCCCGGCTGGAGGAGATCGTCGTCGGACGGGCGGGCACCAGCACCGTGGACATCGCGGTGCACCACCTGGCCGCACCGGAAAGAGCCGGGGTGCTCGCGGACAAGCTCCGGGAACGGGTGCCGGGGCTGGCGGACCTGCATGTGAGCGAAGTGGGCGCGGTGATCGGGGCGCACACCGGGCCGGGGCTCCTCGCGGCGGTCGTCTCACCGCGCTGAAGCCGGCGGAGCGGCCCCTTCGGGTGACGGAGATATCCACAACAGGATGGTTTTCCACGGGATGTGGACCTGCTCGGCGGGTTCGGGTGGATGTGCCTACCGTCTCGTGACATGGCTCTTCGATCACGTTCACGTTCCGCAACGAGTGGGCCGGGGCGCGCCCCGGCGTCGGACGGCCGCGCCCGTGTGAGGCGTGGGCCGGGTCTGAGTACGGGTGCGAGCGCGGGCTCGCGGCCCGGTTCGGGCCCCGGGTCGGGTCCGGGGCCGGGCGCTGCCCGGGGTGTGGTCTCCCCGGTGGGGCCGGCCGGGGCGCGGGGGAGACGCGTGCCCGGCGGCGAGGCGACGGCGGTGAGGCGGCGGGCGGACGCGCTGTTCGCCGGCGCGGGTGGGGGTGCGCGAGCGGGTGACGGTGTGGGTGCTGCCGGGACGGGTGCTCTCGGGGGCGGCGCGGGTCGTGGCGGGGCTGACTCATCGGGTCCGGCGCAGGGTGCGGGCGGCAGCGCGGGTGGCGTCGCCGATATCGGTGCCGGCGGCGGGCCGGGCTCCGGTCCGGGCGTGGGCCCGAGTCCGGGTGGGCGGCGGTGGGCCGGGCTCGCCCTGCGCGAGAGGCTGCCCCTGTGGGTGCAGCTCAGATGCGGGCTGGAGCCGCGGGCGCTGGCGGCGCTGGCGGTCGTGCTGGTGGCAGCCGCTGTCTTCGCCGCCCAGCACTTCTGGGCCGGTCGGCCGGAGACCGTGCGGGCTCCCGAGCTGGTCGAGCAGGGCGCGGCGGCTCCCGCCACCGACTCCGAACCGGAGCCCTCGCCCGGCCCTCCGGTCCCGTCCGCCGCAGTCCCCAGCGGGCGGATCATCATCGATGTCAGCGGCAAGGTACGGCGACCCGGCGTTCTCCAACTGCCTGCCGGATCACGGGTGGCGGACGCGCTGCATGCGGCCGGAGGCGTCAAGCCCGGCACGGATCTCACCGCGCTCAACCGGGCTCGGGTGCTCGTCGACGGCGAGCAGGTCGTGGTGGGGCTGCCTGTTCCGCCGGGGGCGGCCGGTGCCGGCGCGGGCACGGCCGGTGGGAGCATCGGCGGCTCGGGTGGCACCGGTGGCTCGGGCGCTCAGCCCGCGGGTCCGGTGAGCCTCAACTCGGCCACGGCGGAACAGCTCGACACGCTGCCGGGCGTCGGTCCCGTGCTGGCCCAGCACATCATCGACTACCGCACGCAGCACGGCGGCTTCCGTTCGGTCGACGAACTCCGCGAGGTCAACGGGATCGGTGACCGTCGTTTCGCCGACCTTCGGAACCTGGTGCGGCCGTGACGCGCCAAGCGGTACACACAGCGTCGGGACACCGGCTGGGAGCGGCCGACCCGCGCCAGGAGGGGCCGCCCGATCTGCGGCTGGTTCCGCCTGCCCTGGCCGCCTGGGCCGCGTCGGCGACGGCGCTGGGCGTGGCCGGGTGGTGGACGGTGACGGGGGTGATCGTCTGCCTTGTCCTCGCGGCGGGGCTGCCGTTGCTGATGTGGGCGATCAGCGGGTCGGACGGCCGCCTCGCACCCGCCGCCCTACGTGCGTCGGCAGGTGCTCGTACACCGGCAGGCACGGGGGCGGCACCTGGTGACTCCTCCGCCGCACCGGAAGGACGGCGGCGCCTCAACGCCACCGCGGTTGCCGCGATCCTGCTGTGCGCGGCGGCCGGCGCGGCCTCGGCCGGGCTGCACGGCGCGGATCTGAGACGGGGACCGCTGCCCGCTCTGGCGGATCAATACGCACACGCCACCGTCGAATTGACGGTCGCCTCCGATCCCCGCCTCACCCGCCCGCACACCCCGGCCCGCGGCGACGGCACGGCGGGACGACTCCTGCTCCTCGACGCGGAAGCCACCCTGGTCACCACATCGGGCGGAGCGGTCACCAGAGCCCGGACGCCGGTCCTCGTGATGGTGCGGGCCGACCTGCCCGCCCGGAGGCTCGCGGCATGGCAGAGGCTGCTGCCCTCGACCAGGCTGCGGCTCGCGGGGCGCTTGATGCCGCCGTCGCATCCGGGCGACCGGTTCGCGGCCGTGCTGCGAGCGGACGAGACGGAGGGGCCGGAAGTCGTCGGGGCTCCGACAACGCTTCAGCGCACGGCCGGTGATCTCCGGGCCGGGCTTCGTGAGGCGACCGACGGTCTGGCCCCCGACGCCCGCGCGCTGCTCCCCGGGCTGGTCGTCGGAGACACCTCCCGGATCACACCGGAGCTCCAGGACGCTTTCGAGGCGACGGACCTCACGCACCTCCTCGCCGTGTCCGGCAGCAACCTGACCATCGTGCTGGTCCTGCTGATCGGGCCGCCACGGCGGGCGCTGCTGGCCGAACGCGGCGGTCTGGCACCCCGGTTGGGTATCACGCTCCGTGGGACCGCCGTCCTCGGCGGGGCCCTGACGCTCGCCTTCGTGGTGGTGTGCAGACCGGAGCCGAGCGTGCTGCGTGCGGCGGCCTGCGGGGCCGTCACCCTGCTCGCCATCGGCACCGGGCGACGCCGGTCGCTCCTTCCCGCGCTCGCCGCCGCTGTTCTGCTGCTGGTGCTCTACGACCCCTGGCTCGCGCGGAGTTACGGTTTCCTCCTCTCCGTCCTGGCGACCGGATCGCTGCTCGTCATCGCTCCCGGCTGGAGCGAGGCCCTTCAGCGCAGGAGAGTGCCCCCGAGGATCGCCGAAGCCCTTGCTGCCGCCGCCGCGGCCCAGGCCGTGTGTGCGCCCGTGGTCGCCGTCTTCGCGGCCGGGGTGAGTCTGGTGGCGATTCCCTGCAATCTGATCGCCGAGCTCGCGGTCGCCCCGGCCACCGTCCTCGGGTTCGCCGCCCTGGCAGCCGCCACGGTCGCCATGCCCGTCGCCGAGATGTCGGCCCAGGTCGCCGGCTGGCCGGCCGGATGGATCGCGTCCGTGGCCCGCACCGGGGCCGACCTGCCCGGGGCACGCACGGACTGGCCGGGCGGCTGGCGGGGCGGTCTCCTGCTCGCCGCCCTCACCGGCCCGGTCGTCCTTCTGGCGCGCAGGCTGACCCGTCATCCATGGGCGATCGTCGTGTGCATCCTGCTGTTCCTGCTCGCAGTTGTGCGCCCGGCACCGCTCACCCGGGTTCTCACCGGCTGGCCGCCGCCCGCATGGGACGTCGCCATGTGCGACGTGGGACAGGGCGACGCGGCTGTGCTGGCCACGGGTGACGGCGGCGCCGTGGTGGTGGACGCCGGGCCCGATCCCATTCCGGTGGACCGCTGTCTGCGGGATCTCGCGGTCACCAGGATCCCGCTCGTTCTGCTGACCCACTTCCACGCGGACCACGTCCGCGGGCTGCCCGGCGTGCTGCGCGGCAGATCCGTGGGGGTGGTGCAGACGACCACGTTCGACGAACCACGGGAGCAGAGTGCCTTCGTACGCCGAGCCGCAGCGGCCGCCCGCGTACCTCTGGTGCGCGCGGCGATGGGGGAGCGGCGTCGGGTCGGTCGGCTGACCTGGCAGGTGCTCTGGCCGACGGCCGACCCCGGCTCCGCGCCCGGCACAGGTCCCGGATTCCTGCCCGACGGCCCGAACGACGCGAGCGTCACGCTGTTCGTCCGCATCGAGGGAGGGCCGACCGTGCTCCTGCTCGGTGACCTCGAACCACCGGCCCAGCGGAGGCTCCTGCGGGCCTATCCGGCCTTTCCGCCGATCGACGTGCTCAAGGTGGCCCACCACGGCTCGGCTCATCAGCATCCCGGTCTGATCCATGCGGTACGGCCGCGTCTGGCGCTCATCTCGGTGGGCCGGGACAACACCTACGGCCACCCGTCACCCCGGACCGTCGACGCGCTGCGGGCCGGGGGAGCGGTGGTGCTGCGCACCGACACCGACGGGCCGGTCGCGGTCACGGGCGCGGGCCGGAACCTGCGGGCCGGGCTGCGCCGCCGTCGCCGATGTGCGGGGAGGCCGGACGGCACGCGCACGCACCGCGCGGCGGGTTGGCTGAGCCCTGTCCGGACGGGGTGCACGATCGGGGAGCCGATCGGTCCCCGGAACCGGACGACCTCGTCCCCCGGGTCCAGGACCAGCGGTGCATGGTGCGCGGCGGGCCCGCGCGTCACACTTTTCCCATGGACGCCTACCTCCGCCGCATCGGCGCAGACCGCCCGGAGCACGCCGACGCCGCAGCGCTGCGCGATCTGCAGCTGCGGCACCTGCGCACCGTTCCGTTCGAGAACCTCTCCGTGCACTTCGGCGAGGACATCGTGCTGGAGGACAAGGCGCTGCTCGCCAAGGTGGTGGACGGGCGCAGGGGCGGGTTCTGCTACGAACTCAACGGCGCGTTCGCCGCGTTGCTCCGCGACCTCGGATACACCGTCACCCTGTTGCAGGGCCGCGTCTTCGGTGACGGGGGCAGGCTGGGCATCCCGTACGACCACCTCGGCCTGCTCGTGGAGCCGGCCGACGGCAGCGGGCGGTGGCTGGCGGACGTCGGGTTCGGGGACCACGCGCACCATCCGCTCGCGTTCGACGAGCGCGGCGACCAGACCGATCCTGCCGGTACGTTCCGGATCGTCGAGACGGAGTTCGGCGACATCGACCTCCACCGCGACGGCAAACCGCAGTTCCGCCTGTCGACGCGGCCTCGTTCACTGGAGGACTTCCGGGCCGGAGCCTGGTGGCACCGGACATCGCCCGAGTCGCACTTCACGCAGTCCGTCGTGTGCTCACGGCTCACGGAAGAGGGCCGCATCACCCTCAGCGGCCGCAAGCTCGTCGTCACCGAACACGGTGAGCGTCGTGAGCAGCCCCTGGCCGACGACGCGGCGGTCCTGGCGGCCTACCGCGACCACTTCGGGCTGGAGCTCGACCGACTGCCTCCCGACCCGCGAGGCGCCCGCGGCTGAACGGCCGGGCCGCTACGGCGCTTCCAGCCAGCCTTCGTACTCGGCGACGAAGTCGTCGAGCACCATCGGGTCGAGCCGGGCCGCCGGGTCGTCCACGACCACCAGCCACTGGGCGTCCTCGGCGTCGTCCTCGCCCGCCAGCGCGTCCCGTACGAGCTGGGGCTCATCGGTCACCCCGAAGCGGCCCGCCAGCTCCTGTGCCACCTCCTCGGCGGCGTCGCGGTCGGGCAGCACCAGTACATGTCGTCCTTCACTCACCGGGCCATTGTCCGGTACGGGACGGAGTGTCAGTGGCCCATGGGATGCTGGACCGCGATGGCCACCAGGAAGAATTCGACCGACGACCCGCTCGCCCCCGTCACGCTCGCCGTGGGCCAGGAGGACCTGCTCCTCGACCGCGCCGTGCAGCAGGTGGTCGCGGCGGCGCGCGCCGCCGACTCCGACACGGACGTGCGGGACCTCACCGCTGACCAGCTCCAGCCCGGCACCCTCGCCGAGCTGACGAGCCCGTCGCTCTTCGCCGAGCGCAAGGTCGTCATCGTGCGGAACGCGCAGGATCTGTCCGCCGACACGATCAAGGACGTCAAGGCGTACCTGGACGCGCCGGCCGAGGAGATCACCCTGGTCCTGCTGCACCCCGGCGGCGCGAAGGGCAAGGGCCTGCTGGACGCCGCCCGCAAGTCCGGGGCGCGGGAGGTGGCCTGCCCGAAGACCACGAAGCCCGCCGAGCGGCTCACGTTCGTCCGGTCGGAGTTCCGGGCGCTCGGCAGGTCGGCGACACCCGAGGCGTGCCAGTCCCTCGTCGACTCCGTCGGCAGCGACCTGCGGGAGCTGGCGTCCGCGGTGTCCCAGCTCACCGCAGATGTCGAGGGCACGATCGACGAGGCTGTGGTCGGGCGGTACTACACGGGCCGCGCCGAGGCGTCGAGCTTCACGGTTGCCGACCGTGCGGTGGAGGGGCGTGCGGCCGAGGCACTGGAAGCGCTGCGGTGGTCGCTGTCGACGGGTGTGGCTCCCGTGCTGATCACCAGCGCGCTGGCACAGGGCGTGCGGGCGATCGGCAAGCTGTCATCGGCCCGCGGCGGCAGGCCCGCGGACCTCGCCCGTGAGCTGGGCATGCCGCCCTGGAAGATCGACCGGGTCCGCCAGCAGATGCGGGGCTGGACCCCCGACGGGGTGGCGGTGGCCCTGAGGGCTGTTGCCGAGGCGGACGCGGGCGTCAAGGGCGGCGGCGACGACCCGGAGTACGCGCTGGAGAAGGCGGTCGTGACGATCGCCCGAGCAGCCCGCTCCCGCCGCTAGTGCCGCTCCCGGCAAGCTTTGCCCTGTCGCGCCTGCACTCCCCCGTAGCCCTTCGGGCACGGGAGGTACCCCCACGCCGCGTTGGCCACACGTCCTGGTGGCTCCGCTACCAAGACTTCCGGCCGCCTTGCGATCGCACGCACCGGACGCTCCCCCCTACGCCCTGCGGGCGTGGGGGCCCCACATTCCTTTGACGGGCAAACATTGCCGGTCGCGGCACTAGCTCCTGTACCGGCCGGTGCCCCCGGTCCAGCCCGTGCCCGCCCCGGCCGCGCTCGGCCAGCGCCGCTCGCGGCGGCGTGGTGTTGCCGCTCGGCAGGCCCGCCCGGCAGCCGGCGCGCGGCTCGAAGCCCGCGCCTGCTCCGCTGACGGCCGCGTACCGGCTCGGCCCCCACGCCTCCCGACCGCGCCGCGCATGATGGCCGTACCCGTACGACCCACCCCGCTGTCATGTTCCGGGCCCGCCGGGCCCTCGCCTCGCGCGGCCGGCTCGGTGTCCCGCGCCACCGCCCGCGCCACGGCTCGGCCCACCCGACCGGATGCCGGCCGTACCCGTACGACCCTCCGTGCCACTGGGCCCCTCGCCCCGCGCGGCCGGCTCGGCGCCAGATGCCCCCGCCCCGCCCGCCTCGCGCTACCGCCCCGCCCCGCCCCCGGGCAAGCCGAAGGCCCCGGTCGCTCGTCCTGGGGAAGGAAGAGGGGGCCGGGGCCTTCGAAGGTTCTGCTGGAGACTCGCACCCGCGTGGCGAACGCAGGCCGCGTGCGAGTCGGGTTGCCGGTCGGGAGCGGAGAGAGAGGGCCCGCTCGGGTCCTTCCGGCAGTCAAATCAAGAGCACTCAGCCCTGGAGGGAGGCGACCTTGGAAGCCAGCGCCGACTTCTTGTTGGCGGCGGCGTTCTTGTGGATGACACCCTTCGAGACAGCCTTGTCGAGCTGGCGGGAAGCGTCACGAGCGGCCACGGAGGCCTTCTCGAGGTCACCCGCGGCAGCAGCCTCACGGGCCTTGCGGATCGCGGTCTTGAGCGAGGACTTGACGGCCTTGTTGCGCAGGCGCGCCTTCTCGTTCGTCTTGTTCCGCTTGATCTGGGACTTGATGTTCGCCACGAAAGAGCCTTCTCAGGTTCGGTTGATCTTCGATGAGCGTCCCGGGCCGAGAGGGGCACGAGACACAGCTGCCCAGGCTACCAGTCGTCCTCCGGGCGGCCCAAACCGAGCGCAGTCCCCTTCCCATGGGACCATGGAGGCTACGTATCGATCCGACATCGCCCGAGACGAGACGCCCCGCGTCTCAAGAATCAGGACCCTGCGTGCCCGCGACTCCCACCAACGTGCCCGAGCCGAGTCGTACCGACCCGGCGCTGATCCGCAATTTCTGCATCATCGCGCACATCGACCACGGCAAGTCGACCCTTGCCGACCGGATGCTCCAGCTGACCGGAGTGGTCGACCAGCGGCAGATGCGTGCTCAGTATCTCGACCGTATGGACATCGAGCGCGAGCGCGGCATCACGATCAAGTCCCAGGCGGTCCGGCTGCCCTGGGCGCCCACCGAGGGCGACTCCCAGGGCACCACCCACATCCTGAACATGATCGACACCCCGGGCCACGTGGACTTCACGTACGAGGTGTCCCGCTCGCTCGCCGCCTGCGAGGGCACCATCCTGCTCGTGGACGCCGCCCAGGGCATCGAGGCGCAGACCCTCGCCAATCTCTATCTGGCGATGGAGAACGACCTCGCGATCGTTCCGGTGCTCAACAAGATCGACCTGCCGGCCGCGCAGCCGGAGAAGTTCGCCGAGGAGCTGGCGAACCTGGTCGGCTGTGACCCCGACGACGTGCTCCGGGTCTCGGCCAAGACCGGCCTCGGCGTCGAGGCGCTGCTGGACCGGGTGGTCCGTGAGGTGCCCCCCCCGGTCGGTGTGGCCGACGCCCCCGCGCGCGCGATGATCTTCGACTCGGTGTACGACTCCTACCGCGGTGTCGTGACCTATGTGCGCGTCATCGACGGCCAGCTCAACAAGCGCGAGCGCATCCGCATGATGTCCACGGGCGCCACGCACGAGCTGCTGGAGATCGGCACCAACTCGCCGGAGATGCTGCCGGCCGACGGTCTCGGCGTCGGCGAGGTCGGCTATCTGATCACCGGTGTGAAGGACGTCCGGCAGTCCAAGGTCGGTGACACCATCACCACCCTGCACAAGGGCGCCACCGAGGCCCTCGGCGGGTACAAGGACCCGAAGCCGATGGTCTTCTCCGGTCTGTATCCGCTGGACGGCTCGGACTACCCCGAGCTGCGAGAGGCGCTGGACAAGCTCCAGCTCAACGACGCGGCCCTGGTCTACGAGCCGGAGACCTCCGCGGCTCTCGGCTTCGGCTTCCGCGTCGGCTTCCTCGGCCTGCTGCACCTGGACGTGATCCGCGAGCGGCTGGAGCGGGAGTTCGGGCTCGACCTGATCGCCACCGCGCCCAACGTGGTCTACCGCGTGGTCATGGAGGACGGCACCGAGCACACCGTCACCAACCCGAGCGAGTTCCCCGAGGGCAAGATCGACGAGGTGCACGAGCCGGTCGTGCGGGCCACGATCCTCGCTCCCAGCGAGTTCATCGGCTCGATCATGGAGCTGTGCCAGACCCGCCGCGGCACGCTGCTGGGCATGGACTACCTCTCCGAGGACCGGGTCGAGATCCGCTACACCCTGCCCCTCGCCGAGATCGTCTTCGACTTCTTCGACCAGCTGAAGTCCAAGACGCGCGGCTACGCCTCCCTCGACTACGAGCCCACCGGCGAGCAGTCGTCCAGCCTGGTCAAGGTGGACATCCTGCTGCACGGCGACAAGGTGGACGCGTTCTCGGCCATCACCCACAAGGACGCGGCGTACGCGTACGGCGTGCGGCTCGTCGCCAAGCTCCGGGAGCTCATCCCTCGGCAGGCCTTCGAGGTGCCCATCCAGGCGGCCATCGGCTCCCGGGTCATCGCCCGCGAGACCATTCGCGCCATCCGCAAGGACGTCCTCGCCAAGTGCTACGGCGGTGACATCTCCCGTAAGCGGAAGCTGCTGGAGAAGCAGAAGGAAGGCAAGAAGCGGATGAAGATGGTCGGCAGCGTGGAGGTCCCGCAGGAGGCCTTCATCGCCGTGCTGTCCAGCGACGACGGCGCCAAGAGCAAGAAGTAGGACCCGCGAGGTCCCGCGCACCCGACGGTCCCCGCGCACGGAACCCGACGGTCCCGGGGCGCGGGACCCAGGAGTTCGGGGCGCAGGCGCCCGGCCGGATCACGGCCGGGCGCCTGCGTCGTCTCCCGGGCTGCCGGGGCCGCAGGGGGACCCCCGTGCGGCGACGGCACGCAGAACGAATACCGTAATAGCTGCCCGTTACACCGATCATCGGATCGACGCCGCCGTCCGCCGTTCGGTTCGTTATCAAGCGGCAGCCCGCTGCCTCTTACGCGCTGGCAGTGTGCCCTTTACTCTGATCACGGCTCGATGGTTACTCGCCAGTTAGAAACCAGCCAGTCGTGCAGTGCTGCCGCAGGCCCGGAGGACGTCGTGAGCGACACACAGACCCTGATCGAGAACCGACCGCCCTCGGTGGCGAACCTGTTCACCGAGCGAGTGGAGGCCACGCCGGACGCCGAGGCCTACCGCTACCCGGTGCCTTCCGCCACCGGTGAGGGGCCCGACGACTGGAAGTCGCTGAGCTGGGGCGAGGCCGCCGGCAGGGTGTACGCCATCGCCGCCGGCCTGATCGCCCTCGGTGTGCAGCCCGAGGACAGGGTCGCGCTCGCGTCCTCGACCCGGGTCGAATGGATCCTGTCCGACCTCGGCGTGATGTGCGCGGGCGGTGCGACCACCACCGTCTATCCGTCCACGAACGCCGAGGAGTCGGCGTACATCCTCTCCGACTCCGACAGCAGGGTGCTCATCGCGGAAGACGCATCCCAGCTCGCCAAGGCGCGTGAGCGCCGGGCCGAGCTGCCCGGCCTCAAGCATGTCGTCGTGTTCGACAGCACGGGCGTCGAGCCGGACGCCGCGGACCCCGACGGCTGGGTGCTCTCGCTCGCCGACCTCGAGGCGCGCGGCGCGCAGTACCTCGAGACGCACCCGCAGGCGGTCAAGGAGCGGGTCGGGGCGATCACCGCCGACCAGCTGGCGACGCTCATCTACACCTCCGGCACCACGGGACGGCCCAAGGGTGTCCGGCTGCCCCACGACAACTGGTCGTACATGGCGAAGGCCATGGCGGCGACCGGCCTGATCGGCCCGGAGGACGTGCAGTACCTCTGGCTGCCGCTCGCGCACGTCTTCGGCAAGGTGCTCACCTCCGGCCAGATCGAGGTCGGCCACGTCACCGCGGTGGACGGCCGGGTCGACAAGATCATCGAGAACCTGCCGGTGGTGCAGCCCACCTACATGGCGGCCGTCCCGCGCATCTTCGAGAAGGTCTACAACGGCGTCGCGGCCAAGGCCCGCGCCGGCGGCGGCGCGAAGTACAAGATCTTCCAGTGGGCCGCGGGCGTCTCACGCGAGTACGCCAAGACCTCGCAGGACAACTTCCGTCGCACCGGCTCCGCGTCCGTGCCCTTCGGTCTGGGCGCCAAGCACAAGGTCGCCGACGCGCTCGTCTACTCCAAGCTGCGGGAAGCCTTCGGCGGAAAGCTGCGCGCCGCCGTCTCCGGTTCGGCTGCCCTCGCCCCCGACATCGGCTACTTCTTCGCGGGCGCCGGTATCCACATCCTCGAGGGCTACGGACTCACCGAGTCCAGCGCCGCGTCCTTCGTCAACCCGGGCGAGGCCTACCGCACCGGCACGGTCGGCAAGCCGATGCCCGGCACCGAGGTGCGGATCGCCGACGACGGCGAGATCCTGCTGCGCGGCCCCGGCATCATGGAGGGCTACCACGGTCTGCCCGAGAAGACCGAGGAAGTCCTGGAGTCCGACGGCTGGTTCCACACCGGCGACATCGGCGAGCTGTCCGCCGACGGCTATCTGCGGATCACGGACCGCAAGAAGGACCTGATCAAGACCTCCGGCGGCAAGTACATCGCGCCGGCCGAGGTGGAGGGCCAGTTCAAGGCCGTCTGCCCGTTCGTCTCCAACATCCTGGTCCACGGCGCGGACCGCAACTTCTGCACCGCTCTGATCGCGCTCGACGAGCCCACGATCCTCGGCTGGGCCGAGGAGAACGGCCTCGGCGGCAAGCCGTACGCCGAGGTCGTGGCCACCCCGGAGGTCCAGCAGCTGATCGACGGCTATGTGCAGCGCCTCAACGAGGGGCTCCAGCGCTGGCAGACGGTCAAGAAGTTCCGGCTGCTCCCGCGCGACCTGGACATCGAGCACGGAGAGCTCACGCCCAGCCTCAAGCTCAAGAGGCCGGTCGTCGAGCGCGAGTACCAGCACCTGATCGACGAGATGTACGACGGGTCGCGCGAGAAGTAGCACCCCGGGCGCGGGAAGCCCCGCGCCACGGAGCGTCCGCGGCGAGCACCTCACGCGGCGGACACTCCACGGCGCGTGGAGCGGCACCCGCGTGGCAGACGCCGTCGCGGGGGGGGGGGGGAGGGGGCCCCCCCCCCCCCCGTGGCCGGGCCCGGCGCCCGGGGCGTGGGGGGGCGCCCCCCCGGGGGCGGGGGGGGCGGGGGGGGGGGGGGGGGGGGGGGCGCCCCCCCCCCACGGAACTTCCTCACCGGCGACAGGGTTCACATCTGACGAAGCGTCAGGTT
>NZ_JBHXSL010000009.1:178044-181418 GCF_042714725.1 Streptomyces sp. NPDC058685 | reverse complement strand
TTAAACTCCTGGGCGGGGTCCGAGGACCAGTAGGTCCAGACGCCGACGCGGGGGTGGCATCTCGCGCCCGCCCGCGACGCAGTTCCCTGACGCCCTCCTCGATACGCGTCAGCTGGACCCGCAGTTCCGGCACGTCGCTCGGTCCGCTCCGGCCGAGCTCCGACTCGATGGCGCTCAGCCGGCCGGCGATCGTGTCCAGCTGCTCCTGCTCCGTGGCCAGCATCCGCTCCAACTGGCGGGTCTTGCGGTGCAGTTCGAGGAAGACGCTCACCTTCGCCCGCAGCACCCACGGGTCGAACGGCTTCGTCATGAAGTCCGCGGCCCCCGTGGCGTATCCGCGGAAGGCGTAGCTGCTGTCGGCCTCCACCCCGGTCAGAAAGATGATCGGGACGTCCTTCGTCTGGTCCAGCCGCTTGATGTTCGAGGCGGTCTCGAAGCCGTCCATGCCCGGCATCCGGACATCGAGGAGGATCACCGCGAACTGCTGCCGCAGCAGCGCCTTCATCGCCTCCTCCCCGGAACGGGCCCTCACCATCGGCTCGTTCAGGGCTCCGAGCACTGCTTCGAGAGCGACAAGGTTGTCGTCCATGTCGTCCACGAGCAGGATGCTCGCGCGATCCGCGGGTGCCTGTGCGCTCATGGTGTCTGCCTCACGTGATGGTCGGCGAAGTGGCCGGCTCTCCTTCGCCGTCCTGCTGCGCCGGTACAGCGGAATCCCCCTCCGGCGGTCCCGCGGACACCGGCGGCCCGGCCGGCGGCTCGCTCTCGGGGTCCAGGAGGGCACAGACGACCGTCAGCAGCCGGTCGACGTCCACGGGTTTCGGTACGTACTCGTTGGCGCCCTGCGCGATGGACTTCTCGCGGTCCCCGGGCATCGCCTTCGCGGTCAGCGCCACGATCGGCAGATCGGTCCACAGCGGGCTGCGGCGGATCGCCTCGATCGTCTCGTAGCCGTCCATCTCGGGCATCATGATGTCCATCAGGACCAGTTCGACATCGGGATTGCGCTCCAGTGTCTCGATGCCCTCGCGGCCGTTCTCCGCGTAGAGCACGGGCATGCCCACGCGGCCCAGCACATGGGTGAGGGCGAAGACGTTGCGGATGTCGTCGTCGACGATCAGCACCCGGCGGCCCGCCAGGATCGCGCCCGCGCTGCCCGACTTCCACTCCTCCAGCTTGGTCGTCGTCGGCCAGCCGTCGTCCAGCTCCGGACGCGGCAGATGGTCGGTGTGATGGCGCTCGGGCGCGGACAGCGGCAGCGTCCGCAGATCCTGGACCGTGTGGCCGTGCCGCAGGTCGTCGTTCTCCGCAGCGATATGCCCCGGGTAGAGCACGGGCGCGTACAGCGTGAAGGTGGAGCCGGCGCCCGGCTCGCTCTCGGCGATGATGCGCCCGCCGAGAAGCCCCGCGATCTCGCGGCTGATGGACAGACCGAGGCCCGTGCCGCCGTACTTGCGGTTGGTGGTGCCGTCGGCCTGCTGGAACGCCTCGAAGATCACCGGGAGTTTCTCCGCCGCGATCCCGATGCCGGTGTCCGTGACGGCGAAGGCGATCAGGTCCTCCGCATCCTTGACCAGGGTGTGGTCCGGGTCCTTGATGCGGTTGACGCGCAGTTCGACGCGGCCGGACGAGGTGAACTTGATGGCGTTGGACAGCAGATTGCGCAGGATCTGCTGGAGCCGCTGCTCGTCGGAGTACATCTCGCGCGGCACGTCCTCGCCGACCGCCACCTCGAAGGCCAGTCCGCGGTCCAGCGTGATCGGCCTGAAGGTGGCGTGCACATAGTCGAGCAGCTTGATCAGCGGGAGCTTCTTCGGCCGGACGTCCATACGGCCTGCCTCGATCTTCGACAGGTCGAGGATGTCGTTGATCAGCTGGAGCAGGTCGGAGCCCGACCGGTGGATCGTCGTCGCGAACTGCACCTCCTGGTCGGAGAGACGGCCGTCCGGGTTGTCGGACAGCAGCCGCGCGAGGATGAGCAGGGAGTTCAGCGGCGTGCGCAGTTCGTGCGACATGTTCGCCAGGAACTCCGACTTGTACTGGGACGAGGTGGCCAGCAGGGCGGCCTTCTCCTCCAGCTCCGCGTTGGAGCGCTGGAGTTCGGCCTGCTGCCGCTGGAGTTCGTCGGAGCGCTCCTGGAGCTGGACGGCCAGGCGCTGGGACTCGCCGAGCAGCGACTCCGTACGGGAGTTGGCGATGATGGTGTTGATCGCGACCCCGATGGTGTTCACGAACTGGTCGAAGAAGGCCAGGTGGACGTCGGAGAAGCGGGAGAACGAGGCGAGCTCGATCACGCCGAGCAGCTTGTCCTCGAAGAGGATCGGGATGATGACGACGCTGGCCGGGGACGCCTCGCCCAGCCCTGAGTTGATCTTGATGTAGTCCGGCGGCGCCTCCTCCAGCAGGATCCGCTTCTTCTCCAGAGCCGCCTGCCGCACCAGGCCGTGACCCGGCATGCCCGTGGTGTCGATGGTGGCCGACTGGGCGGAGCCGTAGCCGGCGATGAAGGCCAGGCCCTTGGTGGTGGACGTCGTACGGGCCGGGGTGCCGTCGGCGTCCGGGTCGGCCAGGAAGAAGGCGCCGTACTGGGCGTTCACCAGCGGGGTCAGCTCGCGCAGAATCAGGTCGGCGACCTCCATCAGGTCGCGGTGCCCCTGCATCAGACCGGCCAGACGGGCGAGGTTCGACTCCAGCCAGTCCTTGGCCCGGGTGGTCTCCCGGAGGTTGGACACCATCAGGTTGATGTTGTCCTTGAGTTCGGAGACCTCGCCGCGGGTCTCCACGGTGATGGAGCGGGACATGTCGCCCTGGGCCACCGCGGACGCCACCTCGGCGATCGCGCGGACCTGGGTGGTGAGATTGAGCGCCAGTTCGTTCACATTGGTCGTCAGGCGCTTCCAGGTGCCGTACACGCCCTCGACCCTCGCCTGGCCGCCCAACTGGCCCTCGGAGCCCACCTCGCGGGCCACCCGGGTCACCTCGGAGGAGAACGAGGAGAGCGTGTCGACCATGGTGTTGATGGTGGTCTTCAGCTCCAGGATCTCGCCGCGGGCGTCCACGTCGATCTTCTTCGACAGGTCGCCCTGTGCCACGGCCGTCGCCACCTGGGCGATGTTCCGCACCTGCGAGGTGAGGTTGTCGGCCATGTAGTTGACGTTGTCGGTGAGGTCCTTCCACAGGCCGGTGACGCCGAGCACCTGGGCGCGGCCGCCGAGTCTGCCGTCCGTGCCGACCTCGCGGGCGACGCGGGTCACCTCGTCGGCGAATGCCCGCAGCTGGTCCACCATCGTGTTGACGGTGTCCTTGAGTTCGAGGATCTCGCCGCGGGCGTCGACGGTGATCTTCTTGGACAGGTCGCCGTTGGCGACGGCGGT
>NZ_JBHXSL010000009.1:133568-177948 GCF_042714725.1 Streptomyces sp. NPDC058685 | reverse complement strand
CCGTGGTGACCTGGGCGATGTTGCGGACCTGGCTGGTGAGGTTGGACGCCATGAAGTTGACGTTGTCCGTGAGGTCCTTCCAGACCCCGGACACGCCGCGGACCTGGGCCCGCCCGCCGAGGTTGCCCTCGGTGCCGACCTCGCGGGCGACGCGGGTGACCTCGTCGGCGAAGGCGGACAGCTGGTCGACCATGGTGTTGATGGTCGACTTGAGTTCGAGGATCTCGCCCTGGGCGTCGACGGTGATCTTCTGGGAGAGATCGCCGTTGGCGACGGCGGTGGTGACCTGGGCGATGTTGCGGACCTGGCTGGTGAGGTTGGACGCCATGAAGTTGACGTTGTCCGTGAGGTCCTTCCAGACCCCGGACACGCCCCGGACCTGGGCCCGCCCGCCCAACTGGCCCTCGGTGCCCACCTCGCGCGCCACGCGGGTCACCTCGTCCGCGAAGGCGGACAGCTGGTCGACCATCGTGTTCACGGTGAGCTTCAGTTCCAGCAGCTCGCCCGTCGCCTCGACGGTCACCGTACGGGTCAGGTCGCCGCGCGCCACCGCCGTGGTCACCGCGGCGATGTCGCGCACCTGTGCGGTGAGCCGGGAGGCCATCGCGTTGACGGCCTCCGTGACGTCCCGCCAACTCCCCGAGAGACCCTGGACCTTGGCGCGGCCGCCGAGTCTGCCCTCGGTGCCGACCTCGCGCGCGACCCGCGTGACCTCGCCGGTGAACAGCGACAGCTGGTCGACCATCTTGTTGACCGCGCGGCCAAGCCGGCGCAGATCGCCCCGCAACTGGCGGTTCCCGTCGTGCAGATCGACCCGTTGGGTGAGATCGCCGCCGGCCACCGCGTCCAGGACACGCGTGGCGTTCGCGGCCGGCACGACGAGGGCGTCCAGCAGGGAGTTCGTCCAGGTCACCCCCGAGGTCCAGGCTCCCTGGCCGGGGCTCGCCGCCAGCCGGTCGTCGAGCCGCCCGTGACGGACGACTTCCCTGCGTACCCGCGTCAGCTCGTCGGCGAAGTGCTGATTGCGCACGGCGATCTGGTTGAACACCGCGGCCAGTTCCGCCGACATGCCTTCGTGCGTCTCGGCCACCCGGACGCGGAAGTCGCCGTCGCGCAGCGACGTCATCGCGGCCAGCAGCGGGCGCAGTTCCGACGCCCGGATCCAGCCGCCGTCGTCCGGCGCCCTGGCATGCGGCGGGGTGGCCGGGGATGCGGGCGGCGGCACGAGGTCTCTGTTCATATCCGCCCACTTCGGTGACTCGGCGCTTATGGGCAGGCTCAGTCTGTCACTCTGTCGGTGTCAGAAGCGGCGCATTGTGAGAACCGACCGGGAGCCGGACTGTGGGGTCCATTCCGATGCAGCGCGAAACCGTCCACCGCTCAACTCCGTTCTACCCGTTCAGGGATGACGGGCGGTCGGTCACGCGCACCAGCCTGCCGGGGAACCCCCATGCCCCCTCGGCCGCCCGCAGATTCGTCCGGGCGGCCCTCGCCGACTGGACCACCCTCGGCCTCCTGGCCACCTGCGCCTACTGCCGGGGTACGCCGGGCGGCTGCCCGCCCGGCGGGCACAGCACCGACCGGCTCGCGGACGACGCCGTCGTGATCGTCAGTGAACTCGTCACCAACGCCGTCGTGCACGCGGGCACCGCCGTCGAACTCCTGTGCCGCCTCGACCCGTCGGCCGACGGAGAGGCCGCCGCCCTGGTGATCGAGGTCTCCGACCACCACCCCGCCAGGGCCGTGAGCAGCGAGCCCCACGCCGGTACGGACCGCTCGGGCACCCCCGAGTACGGACGCGGTCTGCACCTCGTCGCCGCACTCGCCGAACGCTGGGGCATCACCTATCTCTCCGCCCTGAAGACCGTCTGGGCGCGACTGCCCGTCGACGGCTGGGACACCTTCGCGCTGGCCGGCGCCGAAGCGGCCATCGACCGCGGTCTGCGGGCCGCCGAGATCCTGGCGCCCGCGCCCCGCGTGTCCCTCGCCCGTGACGACCGCGCGGACCAGAGCCTGGCGGGGCGCGGCGCGCTGTCCTTCCTCGCCGAGGCATCCGACCTGCTGGCCGGGCAGCTCGACGAGGACATGGTGGCCGCGCTCGCGGCCCAGTTGCTGGTGCCGCGGCTCGCCGACTGGTGCGCGATCTGGCTCGACGGGGAGTCCGGCCGCCCCGCCGCCGGCGGCGAGGGGCCCTCGGGCCCCGTGCAGCGGCTCGCCCGCGTCTGGCACACCGACGAGTCGCGGATCGAGCAGCTGCGCACGGCGCTCGTCGAGGAGCCGCCCATGCTGCCCGAGGGCACGATCGGCGGGCCGGTGCCGATCCCGTGGCCCAGCGGGCGCGAGCCGGGCGCGGCCGGTGGCGCCGCACTCGCCTACCGTCTCGTCGCGGGCGGACGCGGCCTCGGCACCCTGCTGCTCGCCCGGCAGGGCCTCTCGCGCCTCCCCGACGACGTGACGGCCCTCACCGAGGACTTCGCCCGGCGTGTGGCCCTCGCGATCGGCGCGGCCCGCCAGTACACCCGGCAGGCCACCATCAGCAAGGTCCTCCAGCGCGGCCTCCAGCCCCGCAAGGTGGGCCAGATCCCCGGCGTGGACCGCTTCCTCGTCTATGAGCCCGGCGACGACGGCGTCGCCGGGGGCGACTTCTACGACATCTTCCCGGCCGGCAGTGGTGACCGCTGGTCCTTCATGCTCGGCGACGTCCAGGGCAGCGGCCCCGAGGCGGCCGTCGTCACCGGACTCGCCCGCCCCTGGCTGCGGCTGCTCGCCCGCGAGGGCTACCAGGTCGGCGAGGTGCTCGACCGGCTGAACGGACTCCTCCTCGACGACGCCATGGAAGCGGCGGAGGCGACCGCGCTGCTCGTCGCCGCGGCCGGCGGCCAGACGGTGCCGGAAGGGCCGCAGGCCCGCTTCCTGTCCCTGCTGTACGGCGAGCTCGTGCCGCTGCCCTCCGGCAGGGGCGTGCGGTGCACGCTGGCGAGTGCGGGGCATCCGCTGCCGCTGGTGCTGCGGCCCGACGGGCGGGTGCACACGGTCGCCGAGCCGCAGGTCCTGCTCGGGGTCGTGGAGGAGGTCGCGTACCAGAGCCAGACCTTCGACCTGGAGCCCGGTGACACGCTGCTCTGTGTCACGGACGGGGTGACCGAGCGGCGCTCGGGGGCGCGGATGTTCGACGACGGTGACGGACTGGCCACCGCTCTCGCCGGATGCGCGGGACTGACGGCGCAAGGGGTCGGCGAGCGGATCAGGCAGGCCGTGCACGACTTCTCGGACACCCCGCTGGGCGACGATCTGGCGCTGCTCGTGCTCCAGGTGCGGTGACGTACGCCTCCGGTGCGGTGACCTGCCTGGACGGCACGGCCCCTGTCCCCGGAGCCCCCGCCCGGCGCGCGGTCCGGGCTTTCGCACCGGTGACGGACAATGGGGGGCATGCCTTCCATACTGCCCGATGGTGAGCCCATGCCCGAGGACGGGGCGCTCCCGGCGTCCGCCCTCGACGGCGCCGGTGACCGGCCACTCGCCTTCTATCTGCATGTGCCGTACTGCGCGACGCGCTGCGGCTACTGCGACTTCAACACCTACACCGCCACCGAGCTGCGCGGCTCGGGCGGTGTACTGGCCTCCCGCGACAACTACGCCGCCACCCTCGCCGACGAGGTGCGCCTCGCCCGCAAGGTGCTCGGCGACGATCCGCGGCCGGTCAGCACGGTGTTCGTCGGAGGCGGTACGCCGACGCTGCTGGACGCCGCCGACCTGGTGTCCATGCTGGGCGCCGTGAGGGAGGAGTTCGGACTCGGGGACGACGCGGAGATCACCACCGAGGCGAATCCCGAGTCCGTCGGTCCGGAGTATCTGGAGCAGCTGCGGGCCGGGGGATTCAACCGGATCTCGTTCGGTATGCAGAGCGCCCGGCAGCACGTCCTGAAGGTGCTGGACCGCACGCACACACCCGGACGCCCCGAGGCCTGCGTCGCGGAGGCCCGCGCCGCCGGCTTCGACCATGTGAACCTCGACCTGATCTACGGCACGCCCGGCGAGAGCGACGACGACTGGCGCGCGTCGCTCGCGGCCGCGGTGGGCGCGGGACCCGACCATGTCTCGGCGTACGCGCTGATCGTGGAGGAGGGCACCCAGCTGGCCCGGCGCATCCGGCGCGGCGAGGTGCCCATGACCGACGACGACGTGCACGCGGACCGCTATCTCATCGCGGACTCCGTGCTGTCCGAGGCGGGCTTCTCCTGGTACGAGGTCTCCAACTGGGCCACCTCCGAGGCCGGCCGCTGTCTGCACAACGAGCTGTACTGGCGCGGCGCCGACTGGTGGGGCGCGGGCCCCGGAGCGCACAGCCATGTGGGCGGGGTGCGCTGGTGGAACGTGAAGCACCCCGGCGCCTACGCGGCGGCGCTGGCCGAGGGGCGCTCGCCCGGAGCGGGCCGCGAACTCCTGTCGGCGGAGGACCGGCGCGTCGAGCGGATCCTGCTGGAGCTGCGGCTGAGGGACGGCGTACCGCTGTCGCTGCTGAAGCCGGCGGGGCTGGCGGCGGCGGGCAAAGCCCTGGCGGACGGGCTGCTGGAGCCCGCGGCCTACGAGGCTGGCTCCGCCGTGCTGACGCTGCGGGGAAGGCTGCTCGCGGACGGAGTCGTCCGGGACCTGGTGGACTGACCCGCCCCTGTCCCGCCGCCCCCGTGGACGGCCACGCCGCTCACTCCGGCGGCAGCGTCACGAAGTCGATCAGCTCCTCGACCCGGCCCAGCAGCTCCGGCTGGAGATCGCGGTAGGACCGCACCCGGGACAGGATGTGCTGCCAGGCGGCGCCGGTGTTCGGGGGCCAGCCCAGCGCGCGGCACACGCCCGTCTTCCAGTCCTGGCCCCGAGGGACGACGGGCCACGCCGCGATTCCCACCGACGACGGCTTCACCGCCTCCCAGATGTCGATGTACGGATGGCCCACCACGAGCACGTGCGGGTCCGTGACCGACGCGGCGATGCGGGACTCCTTGGACCCCGGGACCAGATGGTCGACCAGGACGCCGAGGCAGGCGTCGGGCCCGGGCGCGAAGTCGGCGACGATCGCGGGCAGGTCGTCGACACCCTCCAGGTACTCCACCACCACGCCCTCGATGCGCAGGTCGTCGCCCCACACCCGCTCCACCAGCTCGGCGTCGTGGCGGCCCTCGACGTAGATGCGGCCCGCCCGCGCCACCCTGGCCCGCGCGCCGGGCACGGCGACGGATCCCGAGGCCGTGCGGGCCGGAGCGGCCGGCGCGCCCGCGCCGGGACGGACCAGCGTCACCACCCGGCCCTCCAGCAGAAAGCCCCGCGCGGTCAGCGGGAAGACCCGGTGCTTGCCGAAGCGGTCCTCCAGGGTCACCGTCCCGGCCTCGCAGCCGATCACCGCGCCGCAGAAACCGGTGGTGACCTCCTCCACGACCAGATCCCGGTCGGCGGGGACCTCCGGCACGGCGGAGGGCTTCTTCCAAGGGGGCGTCAGATCGGGGCTGTAGCTGCGCATTCGGCGACGCTACGACACCCCGAAGCGCTCCGCCAGCACGTCACGCTGTGCGCGGACGAACGCCGCGTCCACCACCGCGCCGTGCCCGGGGACGTACAGCGCGTCTTCACCGCCGAGCGCGAGCAGCCGGTCCAGGGCCGCCGGCCAGCGCGACGGCATCGCGTCCGGGCCGGCCTGCGGCTCCCCGGACTCCTCCACCAGATCGCCGCAGAACACCACCTCCCGGTCGCCCGGCACGAGGAGCGCCAGGTCGTGGCCCGTGTGCCCGGGGCCCACATTGGCCAGCAGCACCTGGCGTCCGCCCAGGTCCAGCGTCCGTTCTCCGGTGACCACATGCTGCGGCGCGACCAGCAGATCGGTCGCCTCGGCGGCATCGTCCGGCGCCACGCCGTGCCGTACGGCATCGGACCGGAGCTCGTCACGGTCCCGGCGCAGGACGACATCGACGGCGACCGCGCCGAAGACCTCCACCGCGGAGAAGGCGGCCGTCCCCAGAACATGGTCGAAGTGGGGATGACTCAGTGCGACATGCGTCACTCTGCGGCCGCCCAGCAGCGCCTCCGCCTGGGTGCGCAGCTCCACGCCCTCACGCAGCGTGGACCCCGTGTCGAACAGCAGGACGCCCTCGTCACCGGCGACCAGCCCCACGGTCGCGTCCCAGACGGGCAACCTGCGTCGCCCCACCCCGTCGGCCAGATGCTCCCAGCCGAAGTCTTCCCAACGGACGTTCATAACGCGACGCTACTGGCAACGACCAGCAAAGGCGCGCGGTAGCCTGGTCGGCCGCCTTGCTAGAGCCGTACCCCACGGCCGTACACTGGCACGGGGATTGCTGGCACTCGGACCCGGGGAGTGCCAAGCAGCCACCGAGGAACCAGAGCTGGAGGTGTGCGCGGTGCTCAGTGAACGCAGACTCGAGGTGCTGCGCGCGATCGTCCAGGACTATGTCGGCACCGAGGAACCTGTGGGTTCCAAGGCGCTCACGGAGCGTCACAATCTCGGCGTCTCGCCGGCCACGGTCCGGAACGACATGGCGGTGCTGGAGGACGAGGGCTTCATCGCCCAGCCGCACACCAGTGCCGGCCGCATCCCGACGGACAAGGGCTACCGGCTCTTCGTCGACAAGCTGGCCGGGGTCAAGCCCCTGTCGTCGCCGGAGCGCCGCGCCATCCAGAACTTCCTGGACGGGGCCGTCGACCTCGACGACGTCGTGGGCCGTACGGTACGGCTGCTCGCGCAGCTGACCCGGCAGGTCGCCGTGGTGCAGTACCCGTCGCTGACCCGGTCCACCGTCCGGCACGTGGAGCTCCTCTCCCTGGCGCCCGCCCGGCTGATGCTCGTGCTGATCACGGACACCGGCAGGGTCGAGCAGCGGATGATCGACTGCCCCGCGCCCTTCGGCGACACCTCGCTCGCGGACCTGCGGGCCCGGCTCAACAGCCGGGTCGTCGGGCGCCGTTTCGCGGATGTGCCGCAACTGGTGCAGGACCTGCCGGAATCCTTCGAGTCGGAGGACCGCGGCACGGTCACGACGGTGCTGTCCACTCTGCTCGAGACCCTGGTCGAGGAGACCGAGGAGCGGCTGATGATCGGCGGCACCGCCAATCTGACCCGCTTCGGACACGACTTCCCGCTCACGATCCGGCCGGTGCTGGAGGCGCTGGAGGAGCACGTCGTGCTGCTCAAGCTGCTCGGCGAGGCCAAGGAGTCGGGCGGGATGGGCATGACCGTACGGATCGGTCACGAGAACGCCCATGAGGGCCTCAACTCCACGTCCGTCGTCTCGGTCGGCTACGGTTCGGGCGACGAGGCAGTTGCCAAACTCGGCGTGGTCGGACCGACCCGCATGGACTACCCCGGAACGATGGGAGCGGTACGCGCAGTGGCACGTTACGTCGGACAGATCCTGGCGGAGTCGTAAGTGGCCACGGACTACTACGCCGTACTCGGCGTGCGCCGAGACGCATCCCAGGACGAGATCAAGAAGGCCTTCCGCCGGCTTGCGCGTGAACTCCACCCGGATGTGAATCCGGACCCGAAGACGCAGGAGCGCTTCAAGGAGATCAACGCGGCCTACGAGGTCCTCTCGGATCCGCAGAAGAAGCAGGTCTACGACCTCGGCGGCGACCCGCTGTCCCAGGCGGGCGGCGGTGGCGCCGGAGGCTTCGGCGCCGGTGGCTTCGGGAACTTCTCGGACATCATGGACGCCTTCTTCGGGACGGCGTCGCAGCGAGGGCCGAGGTCGCGCACGCGGCGCGGCCAGGACGCGATGATCCGGCTGGAGATCGACCTCAACGAGGCGGCCTTCGGCACCACGAAGGACATCCAGGTCGACACGGCCGTCGTCTGTACGACGTGTTCGGGCGAGGGCGCGGCGCCGGGCACCTCGGCGCAGACATGTGACATGTGCCGCGGCCGCGGTGAGGTCTCGCAGGTCACGCGGTCCTTCCTGGGCCAGGTCATGACGTCCCGGCCGTGCCCCCAGTGCCAGGGCTTCGGGACCGTCGTCCCGACCCCGTGCCCGGAGTGCGCCGGAGACGGCCGGGTCCGCTCGCGCCGCACGCTGACCGTGAAGATCCCTGCCGGTGTCGACAACGGCACCCGGATCCAGCTCGCGGGCGAGGGCGAGGTCGGCCCCGGCGGCGGCCCCGCCGGCGACCTGTACGTGGAGATCCACGAGCTGGCCCACGGTGTCTTCCAGCGGCGCGGCGACGACCTGCACTGCACGGTCACCATTCCGATGACGGCGGCGGCCCTCGGCACCAAGGTGCCGCTGGAGACGCTCGACGGCATGGAGGAGGTCGACATCCGCCCGGGCACGCAGTCCGGACAGTCGATCCCGCTGCACGGCCGGGGCATCACACATCTGCGCGGCGGCGGTCGGGGCGACCTGATCGTCCACGTCGAGGTGATGACGCCCTCGAAGCTGGACCCGGAGCAGGAGCGGGTCCTGCGGGAGCTGGCGAAGCTGCGCGGCGAGGAGCGGCCGACCGGTCAGTTCCAGCCGGGGCAGCAGGGGTTGTTCTCGCGGCTGAAGGACGCGTTCAACGGACGGTAGAACCGCACGCGGCCCCGGTGTCCGGGGCCGCGTCCGGTCCGATTCGGCGGGGCGGGGCCGACGTGGCACCATGCGTGCATGTCCTCCGCACTGACCGATCTCTGCCGGTATCCGATCGTGCAGGCCCCCATGGCGGGCGGCGCGTCGTCCCCGCAGTTGGCCGCAGCCGTGTCCGAGGCCGGCGGCCTCGGATTCCTGGCCGCCGGATACAAGACCGCGGACGGCATGTACCAGCAGATCAAACAGATCCGCGGGCTCACGAGCCGGCCCTTCGGCGTGAATCTGTTCATGCCGCAGCCCGGTGCGACCGACCCCGCCGCCGTGGAGGTCTACCGGCACCAGCTCGCCGGTGAGGCGGCCTGGTACGAGACACCGCTCGGCGACCCGGACTCCGGTCTGGACGACGGGTACGAGGCCAAGCTCGCGATCCTGCTCGACGACCCCGTCCCGGTCGTCTCCTTCACCTTCGGCTGCCCCAAGCGGGACGTGCTCCAGTCCTTCGCCAAGGCCGGCACCTTCACCGTCGTCACCGTCACCTCGCCCGAGGAGGCGCAGGCCGCGCAGCGGGCGGGCGCGGACGCCGTGTGCGTCCAGGGCGTCGAGGCCGGCGGTCACCAGGGCACGCACCGCGACGACCCGGCGGCCGACGGCAGCGGGGTGGGACTGCTCACCCTCGTCGCGCTGGTCCGCGAGGCCGTTCCGCTGCCGGTGATCGCGGCCGGCGGACTGATGCGCGGCGGTCAGATCGCCGGTGTGCTCGCCGCCGGTGCCGCGGCGGCGCAGCTCGGCACCGCGTTCCTGGTATGCCCCGAGTCCGGCGCGAACGCCCTGCACAAGCAGGCCATGACCAACCCCCTCTTCGTCCGTACCGAACTGACCCGTGCCTTCTCGGGGCGGCCGGCGCGCGGGCTCGTCAACCGCTTCATGCGCGAGCACGGGCCCTACGCCCCCGCCGCGTATCCGCAGGTGCACCATCTGACCAGCGGGCTGCGCAAGGCGGCGGCCAAGGCCGGCGACGCCCAGGGCATGGCGCTGTGGGCCGGGCAGGGGCACCGGCTGGCCCGTGAGCTGCCGGCCGCGCAGCTGGTGGAGGTGCTGGCCGCCGAGCTGGACTCCGCGCGCGCCGCGCTCGCCCTGGACGCCTCCTGATGACCGCACCCGTTTTCCTGGTGGACTCCCTGGAGGGGGTCGCGGCCGGCTCCGCCGTCGTGCTGGACGGTCCCGAGGGACGGCACGCCGTGTCCGTACGCCGGCTCCAGCAGGGTGAGGAGATCGTGCTCACCGACGGGCTCGGGCGCGGGGCGGCCGGTGTCGTGGTGCGGACCGAGGGCAAGGACCGGCTGGAGGTGGAGGTGCGGGACCTCCCGGTCGAGAACGAGCCGGCGCCGCGTATCACCGTTGTCCAGGCGCTGCCCAAGGGCGATCGGGGCGAACTCGCCGTCGAGACCATGACGGAGACCGGCGTCGACGAGGTCGTGCCCTGGCAGGCCGCCCGCTGCATCACGCAGTGGAAGGGTGAGCGGGGCGCGAAGTCGCAGGCGAAATGGCGGGCCACCGCGCGCGAGGCGGGCAAGCAGTCGCGCCGGCTCCGCTTCCCGGAGGTCGCGGACGCAGCAACGACCAAGCAGGTTGCGGCACTTCTGGCCACAGCGGATTTCGCCGCCGTGCTGCACGAGGAGGGCGCGGAACCGCTGGCCACCGCCGAGCTGCCGGCCGAGGGGTCGATCGTGCTGGTCGTGGGCCCCGAGGGCGGGGTGTCCCCGGAGGAACTCGCGGCGTTCGCGGAGGCGGGGGCCAAGCCGTACCGGCTGGGGCGCAGTGTGCTGCGCACCTCGACGGCGGGCACGGCGGCGACGGCGCTGCTGCTGGGCCGGACGGGGCGCTGGGGCTGACCGCCCTGGTGCGCGGGTCGTGGGGGCGGCCGCTCGTGCGCGGCGGGAGAGATCCCGACGCCGTACCCGAAAGCGGCGATTGACCGCAACCGCCCTGTTGCTTCCCGTCCGCCGGTGCCAGTCTCGCTTCATGCGGGGAATGACACTGCGGGAAACGGCACTGCGGGAAACGGCACTGCGGGAAACGGCACTGCGGAGAACCCGACCGCACGGAACCAGACCGCACGGAACGACACGGCGCAGGACGGCACTTAGCCCGACGGGAGGCGCGGAGCCCGGCCGCACCGGCCGCACCGGCCGGGCGCGCCTGCGGCGCACGCTCGCCGCGATCGCCGTCGCGGGCACGGCGGTCGGCGCCCTGGTGGCCTGTGAGCCGGCGACCGGGGGACTCAGTTCCGTCGCCGTGTCCGTCACCACGGACCGCACGGGCACCAGCACCCTGGAGCGCATCGGCTTCGACGTGCGCTGGCTCAGCTGCACCGCCACCCTCGACGACGCGGGCAACTCCTCGCCGTCGCCCAGCAGGACGGGTGCCGCCACCGTCGACTGCCAGGGCGAGACCGAGGCAGGACAGAAGATCACGCTCAAGGGCAAGGTGACCGAGGAGCGTTCGGGCCGGTGTGTCCGAGGCGATCTCATGGCCAGGGTGGACGGCAAGGTCGTCTTCGAGGCGACCGTCCTCGGCAACTGCTCGGCCCCGCCCAGCAGTTCGCCCCGTCCGACTCCTCCCGGCTCCGACCCACGGCCTGCCGTCACCGTCACGGTGACCGTCACCGAGACGGCCCGCCCGCCGGGGAAGTGACCCGGCCCGATCCACCCGACAGGCCCTGGCAAAGCCGTGACCCGGCGCCCCTGGCCTGCCTAGGGTGACGGTGTGACGCAGCCTGCCTACCTTCGGTATCCGCATGTCCACGGCGAGTTGATCGCCTTCACCGCAGAGGACGACGTCTGGGTCGCCCCGCTCGACGGCGGACGCGCCTGGCGCGTGAGCGCCGACAACGTGCCCGTCGACCATCCCCGTATCTCACCCGACGGCACCCGCATAGCCTGGACCTCACGCCGCGACGGCGCGCCCGAGGTGCACGTCGCGCCCGTCGACGGTGGGCCCGCCGACCGGCTGACCCACTGGGGCAGCGCCAGGACGTCCGTACGCGGCTGGACCCCGCAGGGCGAGGTCCTCGCCATCAGCACCCAGGGACAGGCCTCACTGCGCCGCACCTGGGCACGGGCGGTGCCGCTCGACGGCGGACCCGCGACGCAGCTGCCCTACGGGCCGGTCGGCGGCCTGGCGTACGGCTCCGGTGTCCTGCTGCTCTCCGCCACGATGGGCCGTGAGGCCGCGGCCTGGAAGCGCTACCGGGGCGGCACCGCGGGCAAGTTGTGGATCGACCGGGACGGCTCGGGGGAGTTCGTACGCGTCCACGAGGACATCGACGGGAACATCGAGTACCCGCTGTGGGTGGCGGGTCCGCACGCGGAAGGAGCCGAGAGGATCGCCTTCCTCTCGGACCACGAGGCCGTCGGAGCCGTCTACTCGTCCCGGCCGGACGGATCGGACCTGAGGCGGCACACCCCTCTCGGCACCGGCGACGCAGCCGACGGCTTCTACGCCCGGCACGCGGCCACCGACGGCACCCGTGTCGTGTACGCCTCCGCCGGTGAACTGTGGATCCTCGACGACCTCGACGGATCTCCGCCCCGCCGTCTCGACATCCGGCTCGGCGGACAGCGCACCGATCTGTGCCCCCGTCCCGTGAAGGCCGAACGCCACCTCGGCACCGCGGCCCCCGACCACACCGGACGCGGCAGCGCCGTGGAGATCCGCGGCGGCATCCACTGGGTCACCCACCGCGACGGGCCCGTGCGGGCGCTGGCCGTGGAGCCGGGCGTGAGGGCCCGGCTGCCCCGCGTCTTCCGGGCCGACGGCGAGGAGCAGGTCGTCTGGGTCACCGACGCGGAGGGCGAGGACGCACTGGAATTCGCCCCGGCGACCGGCCTCGCGCCCGGCGCCGCACCGCGCAGGTGGGCGGCGGGACAACTGGGCCGGGTCCTCGGTCTGGCGGTCGCGCCGGACGGCAGCCGGGCCGCCGTCGCCGCCCACGACGGGCGGGTCCTGCTCGTCGACCGCGAGACGGGAGAGGTCCGCGAGGTCGACCGCGGCGAGCACCGTGAAGCGACCGGGCTGGTCTTCTCGCCCGACTCCCGGTGGCTCGCCTGGTCGCACGCCGGACCCTCCCCGCTGCGCCAGCTCAAGCTCGCCGATGTGCGCGACCTGTCCGTCGTCGAGGCGACACCGCTCCGATTCCGGGACGAGCAGCCCGTGTTCACGCTCGACGGCAGGCATCTGGCATTCCTGTCCGAGCGCGCCTTCGACCCGGTCTACGACACCCATGTCTTCGACCTCGCGTTCGTGGGCGGCTGCCGCCCGCATCTGATCACGCTCGCGGCCACCACCCCGTCGCCGTTCGGACCGCAGCGGCACGGCCGGCCGTTCGACGATGACAAGGACCGGGGCCGGGACGGCGACGGCGAGGCGCCCGCGACCCGGATCGACCTCGACGGGCTCGCCGACCGGATCGTGCCCTTCCCGGTCGAGGCCGGCAGCTACTCCACCCTGCGCGCGGCGAAGGACGGGCTGCTGTGGCTGCGCCACCCGTTGCGCGGCACGCTGGGAGCCACCCGCGCCACCCCCGACGACGAGGGACCCACGACCGCTCTGGAGCGCTACGACCTCGTCCAGCAGCGCACCGAGGAACTCGCCGCGGACGCCGACGGGTTCTCCGTCAGTGGCGACGGCAAGCGGGTGCTGCTGCGGACCGACGACAAGCTGAAGGTCGTCCCCGCCGACCGGCGGGCGTCGCGCGACGACGACAGCGACACCAATGTCTCCGTCGACCTCTCCCGCGTCCGCCGCACCGTCGACCCGGCGGCCGAGTGGCGGCAGATGTACGACGAGGCCGGACGGCTGATGCGCGACAACTTCTGGCGCGCGGACCTCGGCGGCGTCGACTGGGACGGCGTACTGGACCGCTACCGGCCGGTGCTGTCCCGGGTGGCCACCCACGACGATCTGATGGATCTGCTGTGGGAGGTGCAGGGCGAACTCGGCACCTCGCACGCGTACATCGTCCCGCGCGGCGGGCAGGGGCCGAGCGCCCGTCGCCAGGGCCTGCTCGGCGCGGACATCTCCCGGTCGGCGGACGGCGCGTGGCGCGTCGACCGCGTCCTGCCGTCCGAGACGTCCGACCCGCGCGCCCACTCCCCGCTCGCCGCCCCCGGAGCCGCGGTGCACGCCGGCGACGCGATCCTCGCGGTGGACGGCCGGCCCGTCGACCGGATCGCCGGCCCGGGCCCGCTGCTGATCGGCACGGCGGGCAAGCCGGTCGAACTCACCGTGGCGCCCGCGGACGGCGGCGAGCCGCGCCACGCGGTCGTCGTCCCGCTCGAGGACGAGGAACCGCTGCGCTACCACGCATGGGTCGCCGACCGGCGCGCCTACGTCCACGAGCACTCCGCGGGACGCCTGGGCTATCTGCACGTCCCCGACATGCAGGCGCCGGGCTGGGCCCAGATCCACCGCGATCTGCGCGTCGAGGTGGAGCGCGACGGCCTGGTCGTGGATGTGCGGGAGAACCGCGGCGGGCACACCTCCCAGCTGGTCGTGGAGAAGCTGGCACGCCGGGTCGTGGGCTGGGCCGTGCCGCGCGGGATGGAGCCGTACAGCTATCCGGCGAACGCGCCGCGCGGCCCGGTCGTGGCGGTGGCGAACGAGTTCTCCGGCTCGGACGGCGACATCGTCAACGCGGCGATCAAGGCGCTGGGGATCGGCCCCGTCGTGGGCACCCGCACCTGGGGCGGGGTCATCGGCATCGACAACCGCTACTCCCTGGTGGACGGCACCGGAGTCACCCAGCCCAAGTACGCCTTCTGGGTGGAGGGTTACGGGTGGGGCGTGGAGAACTACGGCGTCGACCCGGACGTGGAAGTGGTGATGACCCCGCAGGACCATGCGGCGGGTCGCGATCCGCAGCTCGACGAGGCGATCCGGATGGCGCTCGCCGTCCTGGCGGAGAACCCGGCGAGGACGCCCCCGGTCCCGGACTGACATGGGTAGGGCCGGTCCTCGGGGGCTCTCCACCTGCTCCCGAGGCCGGCGCCTGCGTGCGGAAAGCTGTTTGACGACCGGCGGGGGCGGGCGGTCGGATGGCGCCCCATGAGCACAGGGCAGATGCATCCGGACCCGCACCCCGTCGACGACGACCTCGTACGGCGCCTGGTCGCCGGGCAGTTCCCGCAGTGGGCCGGCCTCCCGGTGGAGCGGTTCGCCTCCGGTGGCACCGTCAACGCCATGTACCGGCTGGGCGATCGCATGGCCGTGCGGCTGCCACTGATCGAGGGCGGAGCCGGTGACGTGTCGGGGGAGCAGGAGTGGCTGCCGCGCCTCGCGCCGCTGCTGCCCACGCCGATCCCCGAGGTGCTCGGGGCAGGGAAGCCGGCCGAGGGGTATCCGTGGCCGTGGTCGGTGCACCGGTGGCTTGCCGGGCGGCATCCCGAGGAGGGAGCGCTGAGCGAGCCCGTGCTGCTGGCCGGGGATCTGGCGCGCTTCGTGGCGGCGATGCGGAGCATCACCCTGCCGGGCGCTCCGGTGGCCCACCGCGGCGGGCCGCTCGCCTCGCTCGACGCCGAGACCCGGGCGGCGATCGAGGAACTGCGGGGGATTCCGCAGGAGGACGTCGACTGCGACGCCCTGGCCGCCGTGTGGGAGGACGGGCTGCGGGCCCCGGACCACGAAGGGCCGCCGGTGTGGCTGCACGCCGACCTGATGCCGGGCAACCTGCTGGTGGACGGGGGCAGGCTGACCGCGGTGATCGACTTCGGGTGCATGGGCGCGGGCGATCCCGCCTGCGACCTGTTCCCGGCGTGGAATCTGCTCCCCGCCGGCGCCAGGGACGTCTTCCGCGACGTGCTCGGCGTGGACGACGCGGCCTGGCGCCGCGGCCGCGCGCGGACGCTCTCACAGGCGGTGATCGCGCTGCCGTACTACCGCACGACCAACCCGGCGATGGCGCGCAACGCCCGGCACGTGATCCGCGCGGTACTGGGAGAGGACTGAGCGGGACGGAAGCCGTCCCGGGTGTCGTCCCGTCCGCCCCGAAGCCCCACCGGACGGCAAGCCCTCCTGGGCGGGCGGGTGGGGCCCGGGGGGAGGCCGGGGCGGTCGATACGATGTGGCGGGTAACCACCCCACGCGAGGAGGACCCCGGCATGGCGGGAGAACCGCAGGCTGACTGCCTGTTCTGCAAGATCGTCGCGGGGGAGGTGCCGGCCACCGTCGTACGGGACACCGAGACCGTCCTGGCCTTCCGGGACATCAATCCCCAGGCCCCGACGCACGTCCTGGTCATCCCCAAGGCCCACTACCCGGACGCCGCCGCGCTCGCCGTGGGCGCCCCCGGCCTGGCGGCCGACGTGCTGCGCGAGGCCGGCGAGATCGCCGCGCAGGAGAAGACGGTCGAGCCGGGGTACCGCATCGTCTTCAACACGGGAGCCGGAGCGGGCCAGACGGTCTTCCACGCGCACGCCCATGTGCTCGGCGGCCGCGGCCTCGAATGGCCTCCCGGATAACGGGTCGTCCATCGTGTCCGTCAGAGAACTGGTGGTCCTCGGCACCGCCAGCCAGGTACCCACCCGGCACCGCAACCACAACGGCTATCTGCTGCGGTGGGATGCCGACGGCATCCTCTTCGACCCCGGCGAGGGCACCCAGCGCCAGATGCTGCGCGCCGGGGTGGCCGCCCACGACATCAACCGGATCTGCGTCACGCACTTCCACGGCGACCACTCCCTGGGCCTCGCCGGGGTGATCCAGCGGATCAACCTCGACCGGGTCCCGCACGAGGTGTCCGCGCACTACCCGGCCAGTGGACAGAGGTTCTTCGAGAGGCTGCGGTACGCGACCGCGTACCGCGAGACGGTCTCGCTGACCGAGGCGCCGGTGGCCGCCGACGGGGTCCTGGCCACGAAGCCCTCCTACACGCTGGAAGCGCGCCGACTGTCGCACCCCGTCGAGTCGTTCGGCTACCGGCTCACCGAGCCGGACGGCCGGCGGATGCTGCCCGAGGCGCTCGCCGAGCGCGGCATCGCGGGACCCGACATCGGCCGGCTGCAACGCGAGGGCGAGGTCGGCGGTGTGCGGCTGGAGGAGGTCAGCGAGGCGAGGCCGGGTCAGCGGTTCGCGTTCGTCATGGACACCCGTCTCTGCGAGGGCGTGTACGCGCTCGCAGAGAGCTGCGACATGCTCGTCATCGAGTCGACCTTCCTCGACGAGGACGAGCATCTCGCCTCCGACCACGGGCATCTGACCGCAGGTCAGGCTGCCCGGGTGGCCCGCGACGCGGGAGTGCGGCACCTCGTGCTGACGCACTTCTCGCAGCGCTACACCGACGCGGAGGAGTTCGAGCGGCAGGCCCGCGCCGCCGGATTCGAGGCGGAACTGACCGTCGCCACCGACCTGTTGCGGGTCCCTGTCCCCAAACGACGTCCATGAACGAGGCTCGACCCGTGCCACTCCCCAAGGCCGAACTGCACCTGCACATCGAAGGCACCCTGGAACCCGGACTCGCCTTCGCGCTCGCCGCGCGCAACGGCGTGGAACTGCCCTTCAAGGACACCGAGGAGCTGCGCCACGCCTATCGCTTCGAGGATCTCCAGTCCTTCCTCGATCTCTACTACCGGCTGATGGCCGTCCTGCACACCGAGGACGACTTCGCCGAGCTCGCCGACGCCTATCTGGCCCGCGCCGCCGCCCAGGGCGTGCGCCACGCCGAGATCTTCTTCGACCCGCAGGCGCACACCTCCCGGGGGGTGCCGCTGGCGACCGTCGTCGAGGGACTGGGCCGGGCGCTCGACACGAGCGAGGAGCGCCACGGCGTCTCGACCCGTCTGATCATGTGCTTCCTGCGGGACGAGTCGGCCGCGTCGGCGATGGAGACACTGCTGGCCGCGAAGCCGTATCTGCACCGCATCGCGGGAGTCGGCCTCGACTCGGCCGAGGCGGGGCATCCTCCATCGAAGTTCCGCGAGGTGTACGAGGCGGCGGCCGACCTCGGCCTGCGCCGGGTGGCGCATGCGGGCGAGGAGGGCCCGCCCGCGTACATCAGCGAGGCGCTGGACGTGCTGGGCGTGGAGCGCGTCGACCACGGGCTGCGCTGCATGGAGGATCCGGAACTGGTCGAACGCCTGGTGCGGGACCGGGTCCCGCTGACGCTCTGCCCGCTGTCGAACGTACGCCTGCGGGCCGTGCGCACCCTTGAGGAGCACCCCCTGCCGGCCATGATGGACGCCGGTCTGATGTGCACGGTCAACTCCGACGACCCGTCCTACTTCGGCGGTTACGCGGGTGACAACTTCGACGCGGTGCGGCGCGCTCTGGGGATCGGCGAGGAACGGCTGCGGGCGCTGGCCCGCAACTCCTTCCTGGCGTCGTTCCTGGAGGACGACGAGGAGCGCCGGGCCCGGCTGATCGCCGAGGTCGACGCCTACGACTTCGGGGCCGACCCGGCGGCGTAGCGCTCAGCGCCAGTCCGGTGCGCCCTTCGTACGGGGCGCGAGCGACTCGATCTTCGCCCTGATCTCCCGCATCACCGCCACGATCCGCCGCTCGTGCTCCTCGGTGAGGCGGGCCACGGGCACCGAGCAGCTGATCGCGTCCCGTGCGGGGGAGTCGTAGCGCAGGGCGAAACCGAAGCCGCTGATGCCGAGCACGCCCTCCTCGCGGTCGACGGCGTAGCCGCGTTCCCGGACGGCGGCCAGATCGGCGGCGAGAGCCGCGCGGTCGGTACGGGTGTTGGGCGTCAGGCGCGCCAGTTCCCCTGCGGGCAGGGGCAGTTCGGCGTCGGGGCGCTCGGCGAGCAGCGCCTTGCCCAGGGCGCCCGCATGGGCGGGCAGCCGGCGGCCGACCCGGCTGAAGGTGCGCAGGTACTCGTGCGACTCGCGGGTGGCGAGGTAGACGACGTCCGGGCCGTCGAGCCGCGCCAGATGAATGGTCTCGCCGAGCGCGTCCGAGGCTTCGTCCAGATAGGGGCGCACGGCGCCGACCCGCGTGTCGCTGTCCAGATAGCTGGTGCCGGTGAGCAGGGCGCGGATGCCGATGCCGTACAGCGAGCCGGTGGCGTCGGTGCGGACCCAGCCGCGGTCGATGAGCGTCTTCAGCAGGGCGTACATGCTGCTGCGCGGTACGCCCAGCTCATCGGCGAGTTCGCGCAGCCGCGCCGGGCGCTCGCCGCGCGCCGCGAGCACCTCCAGCAGGTCGACCGTGCGGGCCGCCGACTTCACCTCGCGTACCCCGCCGGTCTGCGGTCCCGTTCCCGGCCCGGCGGACGGTCCCGCCCCGGATTCCGTCTCCGACATGCGCCGATCGTAAGCGGCGGGGCCCGCCCCATTGACGGTCCCTGTCCATCTATCTAACCTCCATTCTCATCCGTGTATGTCATCTACATAGGGAGACAGGTATGGGGCAGGGCACGGACCTGGACGAACGGCGGACGGCGGACGCCGAGGTGGCCGCCCGACTGCGGGACGGCATGGCGCGCGGGGTGCTCTCCTTCCCGCTCACCAGCTTCCGCGCGGACGGCGGCCTGGACCCCGACGGCTGCCGTGAGCACCTCGCCGCACAGGCCGCGACAGGCCCGGGCGCGCTCTTCCCCGCCTGCGGCACCGGCGAGTTCTTCTCGCTCGACGAGGACGAGTACCGGCAGGTCGTGACCGCCGCCGTCGAGGCCGCCGCCGGACGCCTGCCCGTCGTCGCGGGCATCGGCTACGGCTGGGCCCAGGCCGTGCGTTTCGCCCGTATCGCCGAGGAGGCGGGCGCGGACGCCGCGCTGGCCCTGCCCCACTACCTGGTGAGGGCCCCGCAGGAAGGGCTCGTCGAGCACCTGCGACGGATCACCCGCGCCACCCGCCTGCCACTGATCGCCTACCAGCGCGGTCAGGTCGCCTACACCGCCGACTCCGTACGCCGGATCGCCGCGCTCCCCGGCGTCATCGGGCTCAAGGACGGCCACGGCGACCTCGACCTGGTGCAGCGCCAACGCCTCGCCGCACCGGCGGAGTTCCTGTTCTTCAACGGCGCCGCCACCGCCGAGGTCCAGGCCCGGCAGTACGCCTCCATCGGCGTCGGCGCCTACTCCTCCGCCGTCCACGCGTTCGCGCCCGAGATCGCCGACGCGTTCTTCGCCGCGCACCGCGACGGCGACGACCGTACCGTCGAACGGCTGCTGCGCGGCTTCTACGTACCGCTCGTCGAACTGCGCGACCGGGTACCCGGATACGCCGTGTCGCTGGTCAAGGCGGCGGCCCGGCTGCGCGGAAAACCCGTCGGGCCGGTACGCGCGCCCCTGACCGAGCCGGGACCCGACGATCTCGCCGCCCTCGAAGCACTGCTCGCAGACGGACTCGACCTGGCAGGAGCCACGGCATGACCCACGACCTGACGATCACCGAGGTGCGCCTCACCCCGATCCTCGTCGCCGACCCGCCGCTGCTCAACACCCAGGGTGTGCACCAGCCCTACACGCCCCGGCTGATCATCGAGGTCGTCACCGCGGACGGGGTGACCGGTGTCGGCGAGACGTACGGCGACACCAAGTACATCGACCTGGCCGACCCGCTCGCCGATGCCCTCCCCGGCTGCCGGATCGACGACGTGAACGGGCTGCACCGGCTCGCCGACCTGGTCTGCGCGGACTCGCCGGAGGCCACCGGCGCCGACGCGGTGGACGCCGGCGGCCTGCGTGGTGTGCAGACCGCCGACAAACTGCGGCTCTCGGTCGTCTCCGGCTTCGAGGTCGCCCTCCTCGACGCGCTCGGCAGGACGCTCGGGCTGCCCGTGCACGCGCTGCTGGGCGGCAAGGTCCGCGACGTCGTCGACTACAGCGCCTATCTCTTCTACCGCTGGGCCGAACACCCGGGCGGCGCGGGGGAGTCCGACGACTGGGGAGCGGCTCTCGACCCGGCCGGCATCGTGGCCCAGGCCCGCCGCTTCGCGCGCGCGTACGGCTTCGGGTCCTTCAAGCTGAAGGGCGGCGTCTTCGACCCGGACGAGGAGATCGCCGCCGTACGGGCTCTCGCGGAGGCGTTCCCCGGGCAGCCGCTGCGGCTGGACCCCAACGGCGCGTGGTCCGTGGAGACCTCGCTGAGGGTCGCCGCCGAACTCGGCGACGTCCTGGAGTATCTGGAGGACCCGGCCGCCACGACCGACCGGATGGCGCGGGTCGCGGCCGGGACCGGGGTGCCGCTCGCGACGAACATGTGCGTGACGACCTTCGCCGAGATCCCGGAGGCGTTCTCGCGCGGCGCCGTCCAGGTCGTCCTCTCCGACCACCACTACTGGGGCGGACTGCGCAACACCCGTGAACTGGCCGCGATCTGCCGCACGTTCGGGGTCGGACTGTCCATGCACTCCAACACCCATCTGGGCATCAGCCTCGCCGCGATGACGCACGTGGCGGCCGTCGTCCCCAACCTCGACTACGCCTGCGACAGCCACTACCCCTGGCAGACCGAGGATGTCGTCACCGAGCGCCCGGAGTTCAAGGACGGCCGCCTCGCCGTCAGCGACCTCCCCGGCCTCGGCGTGGAACTGGACCAGGACCGGCTCGCCCGTCTCCACCGGCGCTGGAAGGACGACGACGGCACGATGCGCGACCGCGACGACGCGGCGGCGATGCGGGTGGCGGACCCGGACTGGTCGGCGCCGGCGGTCCCGCGCTGGTAGACCCGTCCGGCCGGCCGGGCCGGTGGACCCCGCACTCCGCCGGACCCGTGCCCCCGTGCTCCCGCCGACGGCTCACCTCGTCACCGGTGCAGATCAGGCAGACTGGCCAGATCTGCACCACGTACGGGAGCGGCACGGTGATCAGTCGACACGCACACCAGACGGACGGCGGAGGCACCTGCCTCGACCCCCTCAAGGCCCTCAGGACCCCCTCCGATCCGCCCTGCGACGTCTACCTCACGGGGACCGTCTTCCTCGACATCATCTTCACGGGCCTCGGCTCCGCCCCCGTCCGCGGCACCGAGTCCTGGGCCCGCGGCATGGGTTCCAGCCCGGGCGGGGTCGCCAACATGGCCACCGCGCTCGCCCGGCTCGGACTGCACACCTCGCTCGCCGCCGCCTTCGGGGACGACCACTACGGCGAGTACTGCTGGGACGCCCTCGAACAGGGCGAGGGCATCGACCTCTCCCTCTCCCGGACCGTGCCCGGCTGGCACTCACCCGTCACCGTCTCCATGGCGTACGAGGGCGAGCGCACGATGGTCTCCCACGGGCACGAGGCCCCGCCGCCCGAGCCCGCGCCCGACTGCCCCCCACCCGCCCGGGCCGCCATCGCCTCGCTCACACCCGGCGGGGACGAGTGGGTCGCCCAGGCCGCCCGCAAGGGCACCCGGGTCTTCGCCGACTGCGGCTGGGACGACACGGGCCGCTGGGACCCGGCCGACCTCGCGGATCTGAGGCACTGCGAGGCCTTCCTGCCGAACGCGGAGGAGGCGATGCGCTACACCCGCACCGACTGCCCCCGCGCCGCCGCCCACGCCCTCACCGAGCACGTACCGCTCGCCGTCGTCACCCTCGGTGCCGAGGGCGCGTACGCGGTCGACGGCGCGACCGGCGAGAGCGCGCAGGTTCCGGCCATCGCGGTGGAGGCCCTCGACCCGACCGGGGCGGGTGACGTGTTCGTGGCCGGATACGTCACCGGGACGCTCGCCGGCTGGCCGCTCGCCGACCGGCTCGCCTTCGCCGGGCTGACCGCGGCCCTGTCGGTGCAGGAGTTCGGCGGCTCGCTCTCCGCCCCCGGCTGGTCCGAGATCGCGGCCTGGTGGCAGCGCGTCCAGGCCCTCACCGACCAGGACCCGGCCGCCCTGCGCCGGTACACCTTCCTCGACGACCTGCTGCCCGCGCCGGTCAGGCCCTGGCCGCTGCGCAGGGCCGTGCCGACGATCGGTTTCCGCAGCCCGGCCTGACCCCCCGGCGGGGGAGCGCGGTATCCCCCCGGAAAAGCCCTCGGCCTTGTCAGTGCCGCGTCGTACGCTTGTGTTCCAGAGGTTGTCGAGCAGCGAGAACCCTGCAACGGGAGGTATGTGCAGGCCACAGAGCCGGCCCATGACTCAGACACCCAAAGCCCACACCCGTCCCCAGCGCCCTGGGGGCGCGGGGGAATCCCAGGCGCCGGGGCAGGCACGAGCCCACTTCACCGTTCCCGCCAAGCATCCGATGGTGACGGTCCTCGGCTCGGGTGATGTCCTCCTGCGCGTGATCGAGAAGGCCTTCCCGGCGGCCGACATCCATGTCCGGGGCAATCAGGTCAGCGCGATCGGGGACGCGACGGAGGTCGCCCTCATCCAGCGCCTGTTCGACGAGATGATGCTCGTGCTCCGCACCGGGCAGCCGATGACGGAGGACGCAGTGGAACGCTCGATCGCCATGCTCAGGGCGGGCGAGAACGGCAACGGCGACGGGGCCGAGACCCCCGCCGAGGTGCTCACCCAGAACATCCTCTCCAGCCGCGGCCGGACCATCCGCCCCAAGACGCTCAACCAGAAGCGGTACGTCGACGCCATCGACAAGCACACGATCGTGTTCGGCATCGGCCCCGCCGGTACCGGCAAGACGTATCTCGCCATGGCGAAGGCGGTCCAGGCCCTGCAGTCCAAGCAGGTCAACCGGATCATCCTGACCCGGCCGGCCGTGGAGGCGGGCGAGCGGCTCGGCTTCCTGCCGGGCACGCTCTACGAGAAGATCGACCCGTATCTGCGCCCGCTGTACGACGCGTTGCACGACATGCTCGACCCCAACTCCATCCCCCGGCTGATGGCCGCGGGCACGATCGAGGTCGCGCCGCTGGCGTACATGCGTGGGCGCGCTCAACCAGTCTTCACCAAGGTCCTGACACCGGACGGATTCCGGTCCATCGGGGACCTCGAAGTGGGTGACCTGGTGATCGGCTCGAACGGCGAGCCGACTCCGGTCCTCGGCGTGTATCCGCAGGGTGAGAAGGACATCTACCGCGTCACCGCTCAGGATGGGTCCTCGACCCTGTGCTGCGGAGAGCATCTCTGGACGGTCCGGACCGCCGCTGACCGCCGTCGCGACAAGCCGTGGCGGGTCCTGGAGACGCAGGAGATGATCGGCAACCTCCGCGCTGCGCACGCACGGAGGTACGAACTGCCGATGCTGACAGCACCGGTCAGCCTTCCCGAGCAAGCCGTGCCCATGGATCCGTACGCCCTGGGCCTCCTTCTCGGCGACGGTTGCCTGACAGGTAGGGCGACGCCTTCGTTCTCCACCGAGGACACGGCACTCGCCGATGCTTTGGATGCGGCGCTGCCAGGCGTCACGGTGCGACGGAAGGATCCCGTCAACTACACCCTCAACCGGGTGCGGGAGCCGGGCGACGTGATGACCCGGGAGAACCCGGTCACTGCTGTGCTGCGTGCCCTGGATCTGCTCGGCACCCGGTCGCACTCGAAGTTCGTCCCGGACGTCTACGTCGACAACTGCGCCGACGTCCGTCTGGCCGTACTTCAGGGGCTGCTGGACGCTGACGGTGGTCCGGTCGTCCAGGCCGGCCGGACGTGCCGCATCCAGTACACGACCACCTCGATCCTGCTCAGGGACGATGTGGTCTCGTTGGTTCAGTCGCTGGGCGGCGTCGCTTACACGCGCCGTCGGCAGGCCGAAGGCCGGACGCCGGGCCGGGCCAAGGGGCGCGCCGTCCATCACCGCTATGACGCGCACATCGTCAACATTCGGCTGCCGGTCGGCGTCGAGCCATTCCGTCTTGCCCGGAAGAGGGACAGCTACCACGCGGCCGGAGGCGGTGGCCGCCCGATGCGCTTCATCGATTCCATCGAGCCCGCGGGCAGCGAGGAGACTGTGTGCATCCAGGTTGCTGCCGAGGACTCGCTGTACGTCACGGAGGACTACCTGTTGACGCACAACACCCTGAATGACGCGTTCATCATCCTCGACGAGGCGCAGAACACCAGCGCCGAGCAGATGAAGATGTTCCTGACCCGCCTCGGCTTCGACTCGAAGATCGTCATCACCGGTGACGTCACCCAGGTCGACCTGCCGAACGGGACGAAGAGCGGTCTGCGACAGGTCCAGGACATCCTGGACGGCGTCGAGGACGTGCACTTCTCCCGGCTCACGAGCCAGGATGTCGTCCGGCACAAGCTCGTCGGCCGTATCGTCGACGCGTACGAGAAGTACGACGACCGCAACGGGAAGCAGTAGCAGCGCACCATGTCGATCGACGTCAACAACGAGTCCGGAACCGAGGTCGACGAGCAGGCGGTCCTCGATGTCGCCCGCTACGCCCTCGCGCGGATGCGAATCCACCCGCTCTCCGAGCTCTCGGTGATCGTCGTGGACGCCGAAGCCATGGAGCAGTTGCACATCCAGTGGATGGACCTGCCGGGTCCGACGGATGTCATGTCCTTCCCGATGGACGAGCTGCGTCCGCCGGTCAAGGACGACGAGGAGCCCCCGCAGGGGCTCCTCGGTGACATCGTGCTCTGCCCCGAGGTGGCCAAGAAGCAGGGCGAGGAAGCTCCGACGCAGCACTCCATGGACGAGGAGCTCCAGCTCCTGACCGTCCATGGTGTGCTGCACCTGCTGGGGTACGACCACGAGGAGCCGGACGAGAAGGCCGAGATGTTCGGCCTCCAGGCGGCGATCATCGACGGCTGGCGGGCGGAGAAGGGCCACACCGGCCCCTCCCCGGCGCCGACCGTTTCATGAGCGCCCCCCTGGTCTTCGGCGCGGTCCTGCTGGTCGTCGTCGCGTGGCTCGCTGCGTGCGCGGAAGCGGGCATCGCCCGCACCTCCAGCTTCCGCGCCGCCGAGGCCGTCCGCTCCGGCCGCCGTGGCGCCGACAAGCTGGAGCAGGTCGCCGCCGACCCCACCCGCTATCTGAACGTCGCACTGCTGGTGCGGGTGGCCTGCGAGATGGCGGCCGGCGTCCTGGTGACCTACGCCTGCCTCCAGGAGTTCACCGAGACCTGGGAGGCGCTGACCGTCGCCATCGGTGTGATGGTCCTCGTCTCGTACGTCGCCGTGGGCGTCTCGCCGCGCACCATCGGCCGCCAGCACCCGCTGAACACGGCGACGGCCGCCGCGTACGTCCTGCTGCCGCTGGCCCGGATCATGGGGCCGGTGCCCCAGCTGCTGATCCTCATCGGCAACGCGCTCACGCCCGGCAAGGGCTTCCGCAAGGGCCCGTTCGCGAGCGAGGCCGAACTGCGGGCCATGGTCGACCTCGCCGAGCAGGAGTCCCTCATCGAGGACGACGAGCGCCGGATGGTGCACTCCGTCTTCGAGCTCGGTGACACCCTCGTCCGCGAAGTGATGGTGCCGCGCACCGACCTGGTCTCCATCGAGCGCTACAAGACCGTCCGCCAGGCCCTCACCCTCGCGCTGCGTTCCGGCTTCTCGCGCATCCCCGTCACGGGCGAGAACGAGGACGACATCGTGGGCGTCGTCTACCTCAAGGACCTGGTGCGCAAGACGCACATCAACCGCGACGCGGAGGCCGATCTGGTCTCCACGGCGATGCGGCCCGCCGTCTTCGTGCCCGACACCAAGAACGCCGGCGACCTGCTGCGCGAGATGCAGCAGAAGCGCAACCACGTCGCCGTCGTCATCGACGAGTACGGCGGCACCGCCGGCATCGTCACCATCGAGGACATCCTGGAGGAGATCGTCGGCGAGATCACCGACGAGTACGACCGGGAACTGCCGCCGATCGAGGAACTGGGCGACGGCCGCTTCCGCGTCACCGCACGGCTCGACATCGGCGATCTGGGCGAGCTGTACGGCCTCGACGAACTGGACGACGAGGACGTGGAGACCGTCGGCGGTCTGCTGGCGAAGGCGCTCGGCAGGGTGCCGATCGCCGGTGCGTCCGCGACCGTCGACCTGCCGGACGGGCGTGCGCTGCGCCTGACCGCCGAGTCCCCGGCCGGCCGTCGGAACAAGATCGTCACGGTGCTGGCGGAGCCGATGCCGCAGAGCCCCGAGGGGGAGAACGCCGCATGACGCCGAGCGAACTGAGAGCGTTCTGCCTGGAGTTCAACGACGCGGCCGAGGAGTTCCCCTTCGGACCCGAGACATCGGTGTTCAAGGTCGCCGGAAAGCTGTTCGCGCTCTCCGCGCTGGACGGGGAGCCGCTGACGGTGAACCTGAAGTGCGAGCCGGAGATGGCCGTGCAGCTGCGGGCGGAGCACCCGGAGATCGTGCCGGGCTGGCACATGAACAAGCGCCACTGGAACACGGTGACGGTGGGAGAGCTCCCGGACCGGCTCGTCCGGGAGCTGATCGAGGACAGTTACGACCTGGTGGTGGCCGGGCTGCCGAAGGCGGTCCGGCTGCGGCTGGACCGCGCCTGAGCCTCCGGGGCCACCGAGCCGCGGCCCGACTCCCGGAGACCGAAGTCCCCCTGCCGGGCGTCCACTTCAGCGACCAGCCCGGCGCATGCATGCACACGATGTACCCCATCGCGGGCTGACCTGGACGAATGTGTATCCTCTGCGCGTTACAGGGGAGGGGGGAAGCTCCCCGTCGGATCGGGAAATTCAGGGGAGTCACGCATCATGCGTACGCGTTTCGGCCGCGCCACGGCCGCAGTTCTCACTGCCTCCGCGCTCTGCCTCACGGCGGCGGCCTGCGGTTCGTCGGACGACGACAAGAAGCCGGCCTCATCGGCCGGTCAGGACACGGCCAAGGACGGCGCCGGCAAGGGCGCCGACAAGCCGGCCACCGTGCTGACGGCCGCGCAGATGAAGGCCGCCACGCTGGCGGTCAAGGACCTGCCGGCCGGCTGGAAGGCCGACGCCGCCGCTCCGGCCACGGACGAGGCGCCGCCGAAGGCGGACAAGCCCGTGTGCCAGCCGGTCGCCGACCTGCTCGCCGACAAGGTCGCGGGGGCGACCATGGGCGGTGGCCAGGACTTCACCGACGCCAAGGGCTTCAACATCCTCAGCCAGCAGGTCATGACGTTCCCCGGCACCGGCGCCGCGGACTTCGTGAAGGCGTTCGGCCCGGCGCTCGACGGTTGCACCGGCTTCAAGGTGACGGGTGAGGACGGCTACCCGGTGAAGGTCGAGAAGCTCGCCGGGGCCACGGCCGGCGAGACGTCGTACACCTTCAAGATGACGATGGAGATCCCGGGCTTCGGCCAGGGCATCACCTCGCACATGCTGGTCATGCAGCAGGGCACCGGCGTCGCGCGTCTCGCGTACGTCCCCGGTGACAAGGCCGCGGGCGCGGCCTTCGGCGATCTCGCCAAGCGCGCGGGCGACAAGTTCGTCCGGGGCGTCCAGGGCTGACGCCGAGCCCGTCGGCGCGGGTCGGGGCGCAGCCCCGCGGGACCCCGCGCCGGTCCGGGATCTATGCTCGCGGACATGACGCAGAGCACCGACCTCGGCCCCGAGGACCGCAAGATCATCACTCTGGCGCGCAGCGTACGCGCCCGCAACGGTGTGCCGGAGGGCGCGGCGGTACGGGACGAGACCGGCCGCACGTACGCCGCGGGCACGGTGGCGCTGGAGTCGCTGAAGCTGAGCGCGCTGCAGACCGCGGTCGCGATGGCGGTCGCGAGTGGTGCGACGTCGCTGGAGGCCGCGGCGGTCGTCGGCGAGGCGGACGCCGTGGCGGACGCGGACCGTGCGGCGGTCCGCGACCTCGCGGGACCGCAGACGCCGGTGCTGCTCGCGGGCCCCGACGGCGGCCTCAGGGCCACGGTCACCGCGGGCTGAGACGGCCGCGCCCGGCCTGCCGCGGACGAGCCGGGCCCCGGTTCTGTTCGAGTAGGTCCGGCCGGGCCCCGCGACGGGTGCCGCCCGGTACGGACCTTCCCGGTGGCGGCGATTCCCCTTCCGGCCTGCGCATACGCGGATCATGGCGCGAGGGCCGGTCCGGATCTTGACAGCATCTGATGGGTCATCAGGCAGGGCTGTTCGACGGCATTGACTTCTTGCGACGGCGACCCGTCAATGGCCCCCTGCATCCCTCCCGAAGGGGGCCATCACATGGCGTCGGACACCCGAAAACCAACCGCTCGAAGACCAGTTGCCCGAAGATCCGCCCGACGGCGGCGCTGGACCGCCGCCCTGGGCGCGGTCGCCCTGATCGCCGGCACCGCGGCACTCGCCGCACCGGCGAACGCGCTCACCGCGGCCGCCGCACCGGTGGACTTCCCGACCCACTGCGTACCGCCGCCCATCGCCGGCATCCCGCCGATCGACGGCACCACGACCGCCCAGATCACCGTCGACAAGGCCGCTCCCAAGGTCGGCGACACGGTCACGGTCACCTACACCGTCACCAAGCCCGCGGCCAGCAACCCCGTCGACCTCGCCCTCCCGGCCGACATCATGACGCCCAGCGGCAAGGTCACGCTCGGCGGCGCCCAGACGGGCAGCGTCACCGTCACCGGGCCCAAGAAGAACCCGCCCGTGCCCGGCAAGGGAGCGTTCCCGCCGTTCTCGATGACCGGCACGTTCACGGTCACCGCGGCCGGCTCGATCACCCTCTCGCCCGGCGACTACAACATCCACACCAGCTACATCATGGAGCTGGACACCCCCTGCACCGTGACCGATCCGCCCGCGCCCGTCTCCGAGACGGTCGTCGCGACGGACCAGCCGGGGGCCAATGAGCGCACCGTCCAGCTGGGCACGGCCTCCGGGAACCCGGGGGACGATGTCACGGTCACCGGTGCCAAGTTCAGTCCGCTCACCGACATCACGGTCGTCGGACGGGCCGGAGCGGCCGAGACCGCCGACAGAACGACGGTCACGTCCGACGCGGCCGGCGGATTCACCGCCACTCTCCAGGTCAGTGACCTGGCGACCACGGGCATCGTCGCGTACGAGGGCGGCGCCTGGAGTGCGGAGAAGGGCGCGGGGCCGGCGGCGTACACCGTCGTCGACGACACACCGCTCCCGGAGAACAGCCAGAAGCTCAGCGCCTCGGTCGCAGCAGGCACGCTGTCCATGTCCCAGGCCGGTGACACCGTCGAACTCTCGGCGGTGGACTTCGGTACGGGCGGGGCCGCGGGCGGCGATCTGCGGACGGTGACGGTCAAGGACTTCCGCGGCGGCCCCGCGGGCTGGTCCCTGACGGGCAAGGTCACCGACTTCACGGGCCCCGGCGGCAGGATCGGCGCCGGTGAGCTCGGCTGGACGCCTGCCTGTGCCACCAAGCAGGGCAGCCCGAGTACCTGCGCGGCCGGATCCCCCGGACCGGTCGGCAGCGGGGGTGCCACGCTCGCCTCCACGCCCAACGGGGCCGTCACCGGTGGTGAGTTCACCGTGGACGCCAAGGTCTCGCTGAACGTGCCGGCGTTCACCGCACCCGGCACCTACTCCGGCGTGCTGACGCTCACGCTCACCTGAGCCGGCGAAAAGAACGGCGGGCCGGGCGCGCACCCGGTCGGCCCGCCTCGTCCCTGGGGGATGAGCTCATGCGCAAGCTGTACGCCGTTCTGCCGCTGCTCGGCCTGCCCCTGCTGGCCCTGCTGCTGTTCGGCCCCGCTCCGGTGGCCCGCGCCGCGGACAACGGCAACTGGTCCGTCTATCCCGCCTCGTCGCAGCTGGGCGCGCGGCCGTACTTCTATCTCTCCGCCGAACCCGGCACCACCCTCACCGATCGTGTCACCGTCACCAACAAGAGCGCCGCCCCGCTCACCTTCCGGCTGTACGCGGCGGACGCCTACAACACCGCGCGGGACGGCGGCTTCGCCGTACGCGCGCCGAACGAGAAGCAGCGCGGCGTCGGCGCCTGGGCCAGGCCCGAACACGACCGCGTCACCGTCCCCGCCCGCGGCTCGGTCACCGTGCCGTACACCGTCACCGTCCCGGAGACCGCCGAGCCCGGCGACCATCCCGGCGCGCTGGTCGCACTCGACGAGCGGATCAGCCCCTCCACGGGCTCGGTCGCCGTCGGCATCCGGCAGGCCGTCGGCGCCCGCGTCTACCTGCGGGTGCACGGCCCGACCGTGCCCGCCCTGTCCGTCGAGGACGTCCGGCTCAGCCACGACCAGTCGCTGGTGCCCGGCGCCGGCGAGAGCAACGCCGTGATCTCGTACACCCTCCACAACCGCGGCAACGTCACCCTCAACCCCCGGGTCGCCCTCAAGGCGGAAGGTCTCTTCGGACGCGACCTGCTCAGCCGGAAGCTGACCAAAGTCCCCTCCGAACTCCTGCCGCGCCAGAAGATCCGGCTCACCGAACGGTGGGCGGGCGCACCCCGGCTGGAGTGGGGCGAGGTGCGGCTGACGGCCAGTGCGCGGGACGTCCGGGAGTCCGCGGGTGTCACCTTCTTCGCGCTCCCGTGGCTCGTCGCGGTGGTGCTCGTCGCGGCCGTCGCGGGCACGGGCGTATGGGCCAGAGTCAGGCACGGTCGGGCGCGCGTGCCCAGGGGCGCCTGACATCAGGGACAATGGGCGCCATGAGCGTTCCTACCCAGTCCTCCGAGGCCCCCCATCGGGCCGGCTTCGCCTGCTTCGTCGGCCGTCCCAACGCGGGCAAGTCCACCCTGACGAACGCTCTGGTCGGCCAGAAGGTGGCCATCACCTCCAGCCGGCCGCAGACGACCCGGCACACCGTGCGCGGCATCGTGCACCGGCCCGACGCGCAGCTGATCCTGGTGGACACCCCCGGCCTCCACAAGCCGAGGACCCTGCTGGGCGAGCGGCTCAACGACGTCGTCCGCACCACCTGGGCCGAGGTCGACGTCATCGGCTTCTGCCTGCCCGCCGACCAGAAGCTCGGCCCCGGCGACCGGTTCATCGCCAAGGAACTGGCCGGGATCAAGAAGACGCCGAAGGTCGCGATCGTCACCAAGACCGACCTCGTCGACTCCAAGACCCTCGCCGAGCAGCTGATCGCGATCGACCAGCTCGGCAAGGAGCTGGGCATGGAGTGGGCGGAGATCGTCCCCGTCTCGGCGGTCGGCGGCAAGCAGGTCCAGCTCGTGGCCGACCTGCTCACCCCGCTGCTCCCCGAGGGCCCGCCGCTGTATCCCGAGGGCGACCTCACCGACGAGCCCGAGCAGGTCATGGTCGCGGAGCTGATCCGGGAGGCCGCGCTGGAAGGCGTACGGGACGAGCTGCCGCACTCGATCGCGGTGGTGGTCGAGGAGATGCTGCCGCGCGAGGACCGCCCGGCGGACAAGCCGCTGCTCGACATCCACGCCAACGTCTACATCGAGCGCCCCAGCCAGAAGGGCATCATCATCGGCCCGAAGGGCAAGCGCCTGAAGGAAGTCGGCACGAAGTCCCGCAAGCACATCGAGGCGCTGCTGGGTACGCCGGTCTTCCTGGACCTGCACGTCAAGGTCGCGAAGGACTGGCAGCGGGATCCCAAGCAACTGCGCAAGCTGGGGTTCTGAGCCGGTCAGGCGCCTTCCTTGAGCACGCGTGAGATCAGCGTGCGCTGGGCCTCGGACAGCCGGGGGTCGGCGCACTGGACGGTGCGCCGACCGTCGACGGTGATGCGGTAACTGAACCCGTCGGCCACCTCGCCGGGGAAGCCGGTCCGGCCACCGGCGAGGGCCTGTTCGGCGAGGTCGTGCCAGGTGGAGGCGTCGGGCAGGCCGGTGGTGTCGACTTCGGCGACGCGCTCGATCCCGGCGAAGCCGCCGGTGCGGTGGACGTGGATACGCATGGGTCCTGTTCTAGCCCCTGCGACCCCGCGCCTCAATGGGCCGCGCTTCCAGCCCGTCCGGCGATTGAGGACATGCCCGTAGGGCGTGCGGGACGGTCCGGGCCGCAGGGGCCTGCGACGCGCGGGCTCGTTGCGGGGCTCTGCCCCGGGCCCCGCGCCTCAATCGCCGGCGGGGCTTGATTTCGTGGGTCGGGAGGTCAGACCTCCCGGGGCGTCGTCGTCGGGACCCCCACCTGCGACCATGCCTTCAGCAGCGCGTCCCGTTCCTCCCCCTCACCGAATCGCGCCGTCGCCGCCGACACCGTCGCCCGCGCGAACGACGCGAAGTCCGCGTCCACCGTCAGCGCGCCGCCCGTCAGGGTGTCGAACCAGATCTGTCCCGCCCGTTCCCACGCCTTGCCGCCGAGCTGCGTGGCCAGCAGGCAGAACGCGTGGTTCGGGATGCCGGAGTTGATGTGCACTCCGCCGTTGTCCCGGCCCGTGCGGACGTACTGGTCCATCGTCGCCGGCTGCGGGTCCTTGCCCAGGACGTCGTCGTCGTACGCCGTGCCCGGCTCCTTCATGGAGCGCAGGGCCACGCCCGTGACCCGCGGGGCCAGGAGGCCCGCGCCGATCAGCCAGTCCGCCTGGTCCGCGGTCTGGTCGAGCGTGTACTGCTTGACCAGCGAGCCCATCACGTCCGACATCGACTCGTTCAGCGCGCCGGGCTGGCCGAAGTAGCTCAGGTTCGCCGTGTACTGGGTCAGGCCGTGCGCCAGCTCGTGGGCGATCACGTCGACCGGCAGCGAGAAGTCGAGGAAGATCTCGCCGTCCCCGTCGCCGAACACCATCTGCTCGCCGTCCCAGAACGCGTTCCCGTAGTTCTCGTCGTAGTGGACGCTCGCGCTCAGCGGCAGTCCCTCGCCGTCGAGGGAGTTGCGCCCGTACGCGGAGAGCAGCAGCTCGAACGTGGCGCCGAGGCCCGCGTAGACGCGGTTCACGGTCGCGTCCCTGCCGGGCTCGTCGCCCTCGCCGCGTACCTTCTCGCCCGGCAGCACCGTGCCGTGGCCGCAGTCGTGGATGGTGCGTTGCGGGCGGTCGGCGGGCGCCCCGGCCGCCGGGAGCGCGGTGGCGGCGCCGATGACGGTGGTCAGCCGTCGGCGCGTGCGCTGTGCGGCGTCCGCCTCCAGGGTGCGGCGGGCGGGGCCGGCGAGCGCCGGGTCATCCGCCCGGGCGAGCTTGTCGAGGACGTGGGGCGGCACGATCGTGCAGAAGACGGGATGGATGTCAGCCATGTCTGGCAATGTGGCACTGAGTTACGCGCTTGTCACTAGTTGCCACCATGATGAGTGAAATGGAGTGATGGATCACCGTTTGGCCGTTACCGACGAGTCGTCCCGCATACTGGGACAGCACCGCCGTCCCCGCCCCACTCGGTTAGGCTGCCTCTCATCATGCGTTTCGGGCTGCTCCTTCTTAGCTGCCGCGGCGAGGGCCTGTAGTCGTAGGCCGACCCCCTCCCCGCGGGATCTGGTGCTGCTTCGCCCCGTCGGCCCGCCCCCACCGCCCTCCGGGCGTGGGAGGTGCCAGATCCTTGAGGACCGAGGAGCCCCACGCACATGTCTGACACTTCTGTCGGTCGCCCCACGCCCGTCACCAACGCGACCCACACCCAGAAGCCGTCCGGGATGCCGATCCACAAGTACGGCCGGTACGAGGCCGTGGACATCCCCGACCGCACCTGGCCCGAGAACCGGATCACCAAGGCGCCGCGCTGGCTGTCGACCGATCTGCGCGACGGCAACCAGGCCCTGATCGACCCCATGTCGCCCGCTCGTAAGCGGGAGATGTTCGACCTGCTGGTACGCATGGGCTACAAGGAGATCGAGGTCGGTTTCCCCTCCTCCGGCGAGACGGACTTCGCGTTCGTGCGGTCCATCATCGAAGAGGGCGCGGTCCCCGAGGACGTGACGATCTCCGTCCTGACGCAGGCGCGCGAGGACCTGATCGAGCGCACCGTGGAGTCCGTGAAGGGCGCCCACCGCGCGACCGTGCACCTGTACAACGCCACCGCGCCCACCTTCCGCCGGGTCGTCTTCCGCGGGTCCAAGGACGACATCAAGCAGATCGCGGTGGACGGCACCCGCCTGGTGATGGAGTACGCCGAGAAGATCCTGGGCCCGGAGACGACCTTCGGCTACCAGTACAGCCCGGAGATCTTCACCGACACGGAGCTGGACTTCGCGCTGGAGGTCTGTGAGGCCGTCTGCGACGTCTGGCAGCCCGAGGCCGGCCGCGAGATCATCCTCAACCTGCCCGCCACGGTCGAGCGTTCGACCCCCTCCACGCACGCCGACCGCTTCGAGTGGATGTCGCGCAACCTCACCCGGCGCGAGCACGTCTGCCTGTCCGTGCACCCGCACAACGACCGCGGCACCGCCGTCGCCGCAGCCGAGCTGGCGATCATGGCCGGCGCGGACCGGATCGAGGGCTGCCTGTTCGGCCAGGGCGAGCGCACCGGCAACGTCGACCTGGTGACGCTGGGCATGAACCTGTTCTCGCAGGGCGTCGACCCGCAGATCGACTTCTCGCAGATCGACGAGATCCGTCGGACCAGCGAGTACTGCAACCAGATGGAGATCCACCCGCGCCACCCCTACGCGGGCGACCTCGTCTACACCGCCTTCTCCGGCTCCCACCAGGACGCCATCAAGAAGGGCTTCGACGCGCGGGAGGCCGACGCGGCCGCCCAGGGCAGGTCCGTCGACGAGATCGAGTGGGCCGTGCCGTACCTGCCCATCGACCCCAAGGACGTCGGCCGTTCCTACGAGGCGGTCATCAGGGTCAACTCGCAGTCCGGCAAGGGCGGTATCGCCTACGTCCTGAAGAACGACCACAAGCTGGACCTGCCGCGCCGGATGCAGATCGAGTTCTCGAAGATCATCCAGGCGAAGACGGACACCGAGGGCGGCGAGGTCACCCCGAAGGACATCTGGACGGTCTTCCAGGACGAGTACCTGCCGAACCCGGCGGACGGCGCGGCTCGCTGGGGCCGTATCCAGCTGCGGTCCGGTCAGACCACCACCGACACCGACGGGATCGACACCCTGACCGTCGAGGCGGTCGTGGACGGTACCGAGACCGTGCTGACCGGTTCGGGCAACGGTCCGATCTCCGCGTTCTTCGACGCGCTGAACGCGGTGGGCGTGGACGCCCGGCTGCTGGACTACACCGAGCACACGATGAGCGAGGGCGCGTCCGCACAGGCCGCCTCGTACATCGAGTGCGCGATCGACGGCAAGGTGCTGTGGGGCATCGGCATCGACGCCAACACCACGCGCGCCTCGCTGAAGGCGGTCGTCTCGGCCGTCAACCGCGCGGCTCGCTGAGCGGGTTCACTTTCCACCGCGCCCCCGGCCTCCCGTCACGGACGGCCGGGGGCGCGGTGCGTCCGGTACGCGCCGTCGTACGCCGTGGTGAAGGGCGGGGAAATCGGCCATGTCCTGGCGTACTGCCGCCGGGGTGCTGACGGCACAACACCGGTGTGGCTAACATCACGTCAACGCGGCAATGTTGCCGGACGGTTACGGAGGTGTGAGGTGCGGGCAGACCGTGGGGTATTCGGCCGAAAAGTGATGGTCTGCGGCATTCACACTTCGTGGAACACCGTCGGCGACGGCGAGTTCTTCTGTCCCGGCTGCGGAGGCGACCGCAACTACCGGCGCCGCACGGGCCGTCGGCGGTTCACCCTGCTCGGTGTCCCGCTGCTGTCCCGCGGCTCCGCGGGCCCCGTCGTCGAGTGCGCCGCCTGCCACGGGCACTACGGCATGGACGCCCTCGACCACCCCACCACCGCGCGTTTCTCCGCGATGCTCCGGGACGCCGTCCACACCGTCACGCTCGCCGTCCTCGCCTCCGGCGGCACCTCCTCCCGGCCGGTGCGCGAGACCGCCGTCGCCACCGTGCGCGCGGCCGGCCTCGACGACTGCACCGAGGACCAGCTCACCGGACTGATCGAGGCGCTCGCCGCGGACACCGGTCGGTTCGTCACCGACACCGGGCCCTACGGCGCGGCGCTCGCCATCGAGCTGCACGAGGCCCTCGAACCGCTCGCCCCGCACCTGGCCGCCGCCGGACGGGAGTCGATCCTGCTCCAGGGCGCGCGCATCGCCCTCGCGGACGGGCCCTACACCCCGGCGGAGCGCGAGGTCCTCACGACGGTGGGCGCCGCGCTGCAACTGTGCGCGGACGACACGGCACGACTGCTCGCCACCGCACGCACCCCGTTCTAGTGCCGCTCCCGGCAGGCTTGCCGGAAACGGCACCAGATCACGGCCTCCAGCGCGGGGGCATGCCCGAGCGCGTACTCCCCGGGGAGTAATCCGCCCTCCGCGCCACCCGTCGCAGTACTCCCCATCTCGCCCTGCCGCGCGACGTATCGCGCCCTTCGCGGCGGGAGTCTGGTGATCCGATCCGACCACCGGACACCCGTGACGAAGGGGAGCACCCATGGGGCCCGTACCGACCACCGAGCTGTCACCGCCCGCACCGCCGCCGACCCGACGACGACGCGCCCTGCCCTGGGCCGTGCTCGGGCTGTGGCTCGTCGTTCTCGTCGTCGCCGGAGCGTTCGCCGGGAAGCTCGCGGACGTGCAGCGCGACCGTGCCGTCGACTACCTGCCGAACAACGCCGACTCGACCCAGGTCGCCCGGATCCAGGACCGTCTGCCCGGCGGAGAGTCCACCGACCTCGTGCTCGTCTACCACCGCGACGGCGGACTCACCGCCGCCGACCGGGCGTCCGCCGCCCGCCAGGTCGGGGAGGTCGCCGCCGGGCACCGGCTGACCGCGCAGCCGCAGCTCGTGCCCTCCGAGGACGGCACGACGCTGATGTACCCCGTCTCCAGCACCGAGCCGGGGCAGGACGAGGAGGCCAGGGACGCCTTCGTCCGGGACGTCCGGGCCACCGTCGACGGCGGGGAGGGACTGAGCGCCGAGGTCGGCGGGCCCGGTGCGCTCGCCACCGACGCCTCCGAGGTCTACAACTCCCTCGACGGCCCGCTGCTCTACACCACCGTCGCCGTCGTCGCGATCCTGCTGATCCTCATCTACCGCAGCCCGCTGCTGTGGATGGTGCCGCTGGTCGTCGCCGGTGTCGCCGACGTCCTCTCGCTGGCGGTGACCTACGGCCTCAACCAGGCCTTCGACGTCACCGTCTCCGGGCAGAGCTCCGGTGTGATGACGATCCTGGTCTTCGGCGCGGGCACCGACTACGCGCTGCTGATCGTCTCCCGCTACCGGGAGGAACTGCGCCGCACCCCGCGCCCGTACGACGCCATGACCACGGCGCTGCGCGGCTGCGGACCCGCGATCGTCGCGTCCTCGGGGACCGTGGCGGCCGGCATGCTCTGTCTGCTCGCGGCCGACCTCAACAGCAGCCGGGGCATGGGCCCCACGGCGGCGGTCGGAGTGCTGTGCGCCCTGCTCGCCATGACGACCCTGCTGCCCGCGATCCTCGTGCTGCTGGGGCGCCGGGTCTTCTGGCCGCTGATCCCGGCGTACGGCAGCGAACCCAGGGCCCGCCGCTCCCTGTTCGCGGCCATGGGCAGTACGGCGGGGAGGCGGCCGGTCGGTGTGCTGGTGAGCGGAGCCGTGGTGCTGGGGGCGCTCGCGCTCGGCTCGTTCGCGCTGCCCGGGGATCTCAAGCAGGAGGACTCGTTCACCAGCACGCCGGAGGCGGTCGCCGCGATGGGCACGCTGGGCGAGGCGTTCCCCGGCACGGGCACCCAGCCGATCGCCGTGATCGCGCCGACGGACGGCGCGGACGCGGCGCTGGCCGAGGCCCGTGGCACCGAGGGCGTGCTGAGCGCCGAACGCGGCCGCAGCGGCGGGGGCTGGACGGAGCTCTCCGTCGTCGCGAAGGACGCACCTCAGTCGCCGGGGGAGACGGCCACCATCACGGCACTCCGGGACGCGCTCGAAGGCTCCTACGTCGGCGGCCCCAGCGCCCAGCAGATCGACCTGGAGGACACCAACGCCCGCGACACCACCATCGTGGTCCCGCTGGTGCTGCTCTCGGTCCTGCTGATCCTCGTCGCCCTGCTCCGCAGCCTGGTCGCCCCGCTGCTGCTCGTCGTGGCGGTCGTCGCCGTGTGGGGAGCGGCCCTCGGCATCGGCGGGCTGCTCTTCGAACCGCTCGGCCTCGAAGGCACCGACCCGGGCCTGCCGCTGCTGTCCTTCGTCTTCCTCGTCGCGCTCGGGGTCGACTACGGGATCTTCCTGATGCACCGGATGCGCGAGGAGTCGCTGGCCGGCGCCGAACCGGTGGCGGCCGCTCTCACCGCGCTGCGCACGACGGGCGGGGTGATCGCCTCGGCGGGGCTCGTCCTCGCGGCGACCTTCGCGGTGCTGACCAGCATGCCGATGGTCCAACTCGTGGAACTGGGCTTCGTGATCGCGGTCGGGGTACTGCTGGACACCTTCGTGGTCCGGACCTACCTCGTCACCAGCGCCAGTGTGCTGCTGAAGCGAAAGGTCTGGTGGCCGGGCGCGCTGTCCCGGTCCCCGGAGGATCCGGTTCGCGCGCCGAAGAGCGTGCCCGAACCGGCCGGTCGCGGCTGACCGGACGCGGGGTGCCCGGACGCGGGCACCCCGCACCCTCACCACTCTCCGACCATCACGCAGGATGGATGCCGTGTCCCCGCCACCCGTGACCAGCCCGCCCAGCACCCGGCCCCACCCGAGGCTCGGCGAGCGGGTGCTGACGGCCGTCAGCCGTGACCCCCTGACCGCGCCGAACCGCCGACGCAACGACGCCGTCCTCACCGTGGCCGTCGCCGCCCTCGCCCTCCTTCTCGGTCTGGTCGTGAAGGACGGGCGCGACCCGGACGCGCTGGCCTGGCTGCTCCTGGGCGGGGCGGTCGTCCCGCTCGCCTGGCGACGCGAGCACCCCGGCCTCGTCCTCGCCCTCGTGCTGCTGTGCGTGGCTCCGTACCACGCGATGGACAACACCCATGCGGCACCGCTCCCGGCCTCGCTGATCGCCCTCTACACGCTGGCGGCCACCGCCCGTCCGCGCGTCACCCTCCTCGTCGGCCTCGGCGTCATCGGGCTCACTCTCACGGTGATGTTCGGCGTCGGCGCCGACGAGGGACTGGAGGCCCTGCGCACCTCCGGCTGGATCTTCGCCGTGCTCGTCTTCGGTGTGGACGTGCGCGTCTACCGCCGCTACGTCGCCTCGGTCGTCCGCCGCGCCGAACACGCCGAACGCACCCGCGAGGAGGAGGCCGCCCGCCGGGTCGCCGAGGAGCGGCTGCGCATCGCCCGTGATCTGCACGACCTGCTCGCGCACTCCATCACGCTCATCGGCGTCCAGACCTCCGTCGCCTCCCACGTCCTGACCGTCGATCCCGACCGGCTCGACCGGGCCGCGATCGCCAAAGCCCTCGACGACATCGCGGAGACCTGCCGCACGGCACGCGGCGAACTGCGCACCACGCTGGAGGTGCTCAGGGCCGACGGGCCGGACTGGGACGGCCCGCTGCCCGATCTCGCGGCCCTGCCCGACCTCGTACGGGCCGCAGAGGCGCGGCTGACCCTGCGCACGGGCGACGGGCCGTTGCCGTCGGCCGTGCAGGCGGCCGCGTACCGGATCGTGCAGGAGTCGCTCACCAACGCCGTACGCCACGGCGGCCCGGGCACGGGCATCTCGGTGACGGTCCTGGACCGGGGAGGGGAGTTGACGGTCACCGTCACCGACGACGGCGACGGCGACGGAGGCGGTGCCGGGCCCGTGACCACGGCCGCGGACGGCGCGGGCTACGGAATCATCGGCATGCGCGAGCGGGCACGCAGCGTCGGCGGCACACTGTCGGCAGGCCCGCGGGACGGCGGCGGGTTCGAAGTGGCGGCGGTCCTGCCGCTCCGGCAGTCGGAGGTCTCCGCATGAGCGTGATCCGTGTGCTGCTCGCGGACGACCAGGCGCTCGTGCGCGCCTCGTTCGCGATGCTCGTCGAGTCGGCGCGTGACATGGAGGTCGTCGCGCAGGCGCGCAACGGCGCCGAAGCGGTCGAACTCGCCCGCACCGAACGGGCGGACGTCGTCGTCATGGACATCCGGATGCCCGAACTCGACGGCATCGAGGCCACCCGGCTCATCGCCGCCGACGACGATCTCGCCGGGGTGAAGGTGCTCGTGCTGACGACGTACGACACCGACGACCACATCGTCGAGGCACTGCGCGCGGGCGCGTCCGGCTTCCTGGTGAAGGACACCAAGCCGGCGGAACTGCTGGCCGCGATCAGGACCGTCGCGGCGGGGGAGGCGCTGCTCTCCCCGGGGCCCACCTCCCGGCTGATCGCCCGGGTGCTGAGTGCCCCCCAGGCCCCGCCGGCCGGCGGGCCCGAGGATCTGACCGACCGGGAGCGCCAGGTCCTCGCGCTCGTCGCGCGAGGACTGAACAACAGCGAGATCGGCGAGGTGCTCGGTCTCTCACCGCTCACGGCGAAGACGCACGTCAGCCGGATCATGGGCAAGCTCGCCGCCCGTGACCGTGCCCAACTCGTCATCGTGGCCTACGAGTCGGGACTGGTGGTCCCGGGCGGCGGATGAGGAGCCGGACGCTCAGGCGCCGCTCGCCCTCAGCATCTCGTCGCGCTCGACGATCTTCACGCGCTCGCGGCCCTCGGCCTCGCCCAGCGCCCGCTCGGCCTCGTCCAGCCGGTACCAGCCGTCCCAGGTGGTGTAGCGGACGCCGCGGTCCTCCAGGAACGCCACGACGGCCTCCGGGCCCGGCGCGACGGGCGTGAGCAGCCGGCCGCCCGCATGGTCGTCCAGGAGGTTGGCGACCGTCTCGTTCGCGTCGCCCTTGGTGTGGCCGATGAGGCCGACCGGGCCGCGCTTGATCCAGCCGGTCACATACGTCGACCGGAGGTGCTCGCCGGCCTCGATCACGCGGCCGCCCTCGTGGGGGACCGTGCCGGTGAGGAAGTCGAAGGGCAGCTTGGGCAGTTCCTCGGAGAGATAGCCGACCGCGCGGTACACGGACTGGATGTCCCAGGTGCGCACGGCGCCCGTGCCGGTGACGTTGCCCGTGCCGTCGAGCTGCGTGCGCTCGGTCCGCAGGCCGACGACCTTGCCGTCCTCGCCGACGACCTCGACGGGCGACTCGAAGAAGTGCAGGAACAGCTTGTGGGGGCGGTCGCCGACATCGCGGATCGCCCAGTTCTCCAGCGTCTTCGCCACCATGTCGGCCTGCTTGTTGGCACGGCGGGTGGCGATCGAGCCCTCGTCGTAGTCGATGTCCTCGGGGTCGACGATGACCTCGATGTTCGGCGAGTGGTCGAGCTCGCGCAGCTCCATCGGGCTGAACTTGGCCTGTGCGGGACCGCGCCGGCCGAAGACGTGCACCTCGAGGGCCTTGTTGGCGGCGAGCCCGGCGTGCACGTTCGGCGGGATCTCCGTCGGCAGGAGCTCGTCCGCGGTCTTCGCCAGGATGCGGGCCACGTCCAGCGCCACGTTGCCGACGCCGAGCACGGCCACCTTCTCGGCCTCCAGCGGCCACTCGCGCGGCACCTCCGGGTGGCCGTCGTACCAGGAGACGAAGTCGGCCGCGCCGTACGAGCCGTCCAGCTCGATGCCCGGGATGTCCAGCGCCCGGTCCGCCTCGGCGCCGGTGGAGAAGATCACCGCGTCGTAGAACTCGTGCAGATCGTCCAGGCCGATGTCACTCGGGTAGTCGACGTTGCCGAAGAGGCGTATCTGCGGCTTGTCGAGCACCTGGTGCAGGGCGGTGATGATGCCCTTGATGCGCGGGTGGTCGGGCGCGACGCCGTAGCGGATCAGCCCGAACGGCGCGGGCATCCGCTCGAAGAGGTCGATGGAGACGCCGGGCTCGACCGCGGCCTCGGACTTCAGCAGGGCGTCGGCGGCGTAGATTCCGGCCGGGCCGGCACCGACGATCGCGATCCGCAGAGGGCGGGGCATGGAATGTTCCCTTCGAGCGTGGTCCACGGGGCGGGACAGCGGTGCGGGCGTGGGATGGCAGGGATGTCTCGCCTGTTCACCCTGGCAACGACGCTGCTGCCGCGGTACCCGTCACATGCCTATGAGCCCATAAGCCTGATCTATGACCTGAAGCCTGGCACGGCCTAGGTAAGGACACCCTAACCGGACGCCCTCACGTCGCAGCGACCGGGATCCCGCTGCACGCTGGTACCAGGAACCCCGCCGGCCGCCGAAACCGGCCACAGCGGGACAGGAGCGCCGGGGCAGACCGGCCCGGCGAAGGGGCGCGCCCATGAACGCTGCCGCAGGCTCGGCACCCGGTGGCCGGCTGGATGCCGCCCTGGAGAACCCCGTCGTCGGCATGTCCCCGTGGATCATCTTCTCGGTGCTGGTCGGCCCCGGGCGGTTCGAGCTGGCCGTGGGCCTCGCCCTCGCGGTGGTGCTGCTGCTCGTGGTGCTCGGGCGGGTGCTCCACCGTGGCAGGTCGGTCAAGCTGCTGGAAGTGGCGGACATCGTCTTCTTCGCCGCGCTGGCCGTGATCGGAGCCGTGGCCTCCGAGGGCACGCTGAACTGGCTGGAGACCTACGCGGGTGAGCTGTCCAACCTCGCGCTGGTGGTCATCGCGTTCGGCTCCATGGCCGCCGGGATGCCCTTCACCCTTCAGTACGCACGCGAGCGCGTCGGCAAGGAGTACTGGGACTCGCCCGAGTTCCGCCATGCCAACCAGGTGATCACCGGCGCGTGGGGTCTCGCCTTCCTGGTGGCGGCCATCGCGGGCGGCTTCGGTGATCTGGTGCTGCACAACCCGAACAACCTCTGGACGGGCTGGGTCATCCAGATCGCGGCGATCGTCGTGGCGGTGAGCTTCACCGAGTGGTACCCGCAGGTCGTCCGCAGCCGCCGGTCCGACGGGCACCCGCCGCCGGTCCGTCATCTGCTGACCCCGCTGGCCGGCCTGCTCATCCCGATGGGCATCCTCGCCCTGGTCTTCGACGCGTCGGCGTCGTGGTTCGGGGTCGCCCTCATCATCCTCGGTGTGGTGCTGGCCCGGGCGATCGGCAAGGACGCCGAGATGACGCGGCTGCGGCCCGGCCACTCCCGGGACAAGCGGCAGGGCCGCCGGCTGCGATGAGTTCCGGCCGCCGCGGCGGTCCATCCTGCTGTAGCCGACGACAGGACTGTGAGGGCGCCGTCATGAACAAGCAGTTCACCGCCACCCTGGTGAAGAGCCCGAGCAAGGGCGGCTGGACCTATCTCGTGTGGCCGGAGTCGGTGGAGTACTTCGGCACCCGGGGCCTGGTGAAGGTCCGCGGCACGATCGACGGACATCCGTTCCGCAGCTCCTTCATGGCGCTGGGGAACGGCACGCACAAGCTGCCGGTGAAGGCGGATGTGCGAAAGGCGATCGGCAAGGAGGCGGGGGACTCGGTCACCGTGCGCCTCGAAGAGCGCCTGGAAGCGTGAGCCGGCGCTCTCCGGGGCGGGCGGTGTGCCTCCTCAGTGGAGGATCTTCTCCTTCGCGCGGTTGAACTCCGCGTCCGAGATGTCGCCGCGGGCGCGGATCTCGGACAGCTTCGCGAGCTGCTCCACCTCGCTCGGGCCACCGGCGGTGCTGCGGATGTACTCGTCGAGGGCGTGCTTCTGCTCCTCGGCGTGCTTCTGTTCACGCTTGCCCATGCCGCGGCCGCGGGCGACGACGTAGACGAAGACCCCGAGGAAGGGGAGCAGGATGACGAAGAGGAGCCAGACGGTCTTCATCCCGCCGCTGAGCGTGTCGTCCCGGAAGATGTCGCCGATGATCCGGAAGAGCAGGAAGAACCAGAGCACCCACAGGGAGATCCAGAGGATCGTCCACATGGCTCCCAGCAGGGGATAGTCGTAAGCGAGTTGCATGTCACTGCCCTTCGTGATGGATCAGCGCCGGATGGGCGTTGCTCGGGGGTGAAGGGGTGTCGGTCGGCTCCGGGGCGGCAGGCGGGCCCAGGGGGCGGGCGCTGCGGCGGGGGAACCGGCTGATTCCACTGTACGAGCGTTCCCCCCGGCGCGCCCCGCGTCGGCCCGGCGGCGGACCTCGGGGCCCGGTACCCCACGGGGTTCGGCCCTGAGGGCCGCGGAGAGGACGGCGTACGGGAGAATGGAGCGCATGAGCCTGTTCCGTGACGACGGTGTCGTGCTGCGCACCCTGAAGTGGGGCGAGGCCGACCGC
>NZ_JBHXSL010000009.1:96348-133471 GCF_042714725.1 Streptomyces sp. NPDC058685 | reverse complement strand
CGCGTCATGCTGTGCTCATCCGGGGGGCCACCCCCGGGCCCCCGGTCGTGGGCGGGTGGGGGTGTGCGGTGAGTCTGTTCCGTGACGACGGTGTCGTGCTGCGCACCCAGAAGCTGGGCGAGGCCGACCGCGTCATGCTGTGCTCATCCGGGGGGCCACCCCCGGGCCCCCGGTCGTGGGCGGGTGGGGGTGTGCGGTGAGTCTGTTCCGTGACGACGGTGTCGTCCTGCGCACCCAGAAGCTGGGCGAGGCCGACCGCATCATCACGTTGCTCACGCGGGGGCACGGGCGCGTGCGGGCCGTCGCCCGCGGGGTTCGGCGGACCAAGTCGAAGTTCGGCGCGCGGCTCGAACCCTTCTCGCACGTCGACGTGCAGTTCTTCGCCCGCGGCAGCGAGCTCATCGGGCGCGGGCTGCCGCTGTGCACCCAGAGCGAGACCATCGCCCCCTACGGCGGCGGCATCGTCTCCGACTACGCCCGTTACACGGCCGGCACCGCCATGCTCGAGACCGCCGAGCGGTTCACCGACCACGAGGGCGAGCCGGCCGTCCAGCAGTACCTCCTCCTCGTCGGCGGGCTGCGCACCCTCGCGCGCGGCGAGCACGCCCCCCACCTGATCCTCGACGCCTTCCTGCTGCGCTCCCTCGCCGTCAACGGCTACGCGCCCAGCTTCGACGACTGCGCGAAGTGCGGCCTCCACGGGCCGAACCGCTTCTTCTCCGTGGCCGCGGGCGGCGTCATATGCGGCGACTGCCGGGTGCCCGGCAGCGTCGTACCCTCTGCGGAGGCCATCGCACTGCTCAGCGCGCTGCTGACCGGCGACTGGCCCACGGCGGACGCGTGCGAGGCGCGCCACGTCAGGGAGGGCAGCGGACTGGTGTCCGCGTACCTGCACTGGCACTTGGAGCGCGGACTGCGCTCCCTCCGGTACGTCGAGAAGTAGCAGAAATAGGAGATGTGAGCCGCATGGCACGACGCGGAATCCTGGGCCGGTCCCGCCGCGAGTACAAGGTCCCCGAGCCGCACCCCTCCGGCGCCCGCCCGCCGAAGATCCCGGGCGAGCTGGTGCCGGGCCATGTGGCCTGCGTGATGGACGGCAACGGCCGCTGGGCCAAGGAGCGCGGCCTGCCCCGCACCGAGGGCCACAAGGTCGGCGAGGCCGTCGTGCTCGACGTGCTCAAGGGCTGTCTGGAGATGGGAGTGAAGAACCTCTCCCTCTACGCCTTCTCCACCGAGAACTGGAAGCGCTCGCCCGACGAGGTGCGCTTCCTCATGAACTTCAACCGTGACGTCATCCGCCGCCGCCGTGACGAGATGGACGAGCTCGGTATCCGTATCCGCTGGGTCGGCCGGATGCCGAAGATGTGGAAGTCGGTCGTCCAGGAGCTCCAGATCGCCCAGGAGCAGACCAAGGACAACGACGCGATGACGCTCTACTTCTGTGTGAACTACGGCGGCCGGGCCGAGCTCGCGGACGCCGCGCAGGGCATCGCGCGCGATGTGGCGGCGGGGAAGCTGGACCCGTCGAAGGTGAACGAGAAGACGTTCCAGAAGTACCTGTACTACCCGGACATGCCGGACGTGGACCTGTTCCTGCGTCCGAGCGGCGAGCAGCGCACCTCGAACTACCTGATCTGGCAGAGCAGTTACGCCGAGATGGTCTTCCAGGACGTGCTGTGGCCCGACTTCGACCGGCGTGACCTGTGGCGTGCCTGCCTGGAGTACGCCCAGCGGGACCGCCGCTTCGGCGGTGCCATCCCGAACGAGGAACTGGAAGCGATGCGCGGCCGCCCCGAGGGCACGACTGCGTGACCGGCCGGGGATGTGGCGGCGTCGCGCTCTTCGCGGTCGCGGCGCTTGCCACACGGCGCGCCCCGGTCCGGGGCGCGCCGTTGTCGGGTCAGGTCTGCGCCGCGGCGCTCGCGCACTCCGCGCAGGTGCCGAAGATCTCGACGGTGTGGGCCACGTTCACATAGCCGTGCTGTGCGGCGATCGTCTCGGCCCACTGCTCGACCGCGGGACCCTCGACCTCGACCGCCTTGCCGCACACCCGGCACACCAGGTGATGGTGGTGGTCGTCCGTCGAGCAGCGCCGGTAGACGGACTCGCCGTCGCTGGTGCGCAGGACATCCACCTCGCCGGCGTCCGCCAGCGACTGAAGGGTGCGGTAGACCGTGGTCAGACCGACGGAATCGCCGCGGTGCTTGAGCATGTCGTGAAGCTCCTGCGCGCTGCGGAACTCGTCCACCTCGTCGAGCGCCGCCGCCACCGCGGCACGCTGCCGGGTCGACCGGCCTCGCACTGGGGCGGGGTTTCCGCCCGTTGGCGCCGTCACCACAGGTGCCTCCTCGCTTCGCCCGCACATGCTGTCGGGCCCAATTCTGCCAGGCCCGCGGTCAGACCTTGACGTCGTCGCCCGGGCGGCGGCTGCCGGGCATGTCCGCGGTGCACTCCGCCGAGGCCGCCTCGGCCGCGCGGGCACGCCGTCTGGCCAGGGGGGTTGCCAGCACGGTCAGCGTGATGAAGACCGCGATGGCGAGCAGGACGATCGTCGCTCCCGGCGGGACGTCCTGGTAGTAGGACGTGGTCGTCCCGGCCAGCGCGACGGCGACACCGATCCCGACCGCGAGGGCGAACGTCGCACGGAACGAGCGCGAGATCTGCTGCGCTGCCGCCACCGGCACCACCATCAGCGCGCTGACCAGCAGAAGGCCCACCACGCGCATCGCCACCGAGACCGTGACCGCCGCGGTGACCGCGATCAGCAGGTTCAGCGCCCGCACCGGCAGCCCGGTCACCCGGGCGAACTCCTCGTCCTGGCTGACCGCGAACAACTGGCGCCGCAGGCCCAGCGAGACGAGCACCACGAACGCGGCGAGCACACAGATCGCCGTGAGGTCCTCGTCGGACACCGTCGAGAGCGAGCCGAACAGGAACGAGCTCAGATTGGCCGTCGAGCCGGTGTCCGAGATGTTGATCAGCAGGACGCCGCCCGCCATGCCGCCGTAGAAGAGCATCGCCAGCGCGATGTCGCCGCGGGTGCGTCCGTACGCCCTGATCAGCTCCATCGCGATCGCGCCGACCACGGAGACGGCCGTCGCCATCCACACCGGGTTGGTGGACAGCAGGAAGCCGAGGCCGACGCCGGTCATCGCCACATGGCCGATGCCGTCGCCCAGCAGCGCCTGCCGCCGCTGCACCAGATAGATGCCGACGGCGGGCGCGGTGATGCCGACCAGTACGGCCGCGATGAGCGCCCGCTGCATGAAGGCGGTCTCGAGGATTTCCATGATCAGGTCAGCAGTCCCGTGCGGAGCGGCTCGTCGGCCGCGTGCGGATGTACGTGGTCGTGGCCGGGCAGTGCGTGCTGGCCCACGGCCTGGGGCGGCGGTCCGTCGTGGACGACGCAGCCGTCCCGCAGCACCACCGCGCGGTCGATGAGCGGCTCCAGCGCGCCCAGTTCGTGCAGCACGAGCAGGACGGTCGTGCCCGCCGCCACCTGCTCGCGCAGCGTCCCGGCGAGGATCTCCTGGCTGACCAGGTCCACGCCCGCCATGGGCTCGTCCATGATCAGCAGCTCGGGCTCGCAGGCGAGCGCGCGGGCGATGAGCACCCGCTGGTGCTGTCCGCCGGACAGGGCGTTCACGGAGTCCCTGGCCCGGTCGGTGAGGCCGACCAGCTCGATGGCCCGGTCCACGGCCGCGCGGTCGGTCCGCGAGAGCAGACCGAGACGCGCGCGGGAGAGCCGGCCCGAGGAGACGACCTCGCGGACGGTCGCGGGTACACCGCTCGCCGCCGTGGTGCGCTGCGGCACATAGCCGATGCGCGACCAATGGCGGAATCGGCGCAGCTCGGTGCCGAACAGTGTGATCGTGCCGCTCGTGAGCGGCACCTGGCCGATCACGCTGCGTACGGCTGTCGACTTGCCCGAGCCGTTCGCGCCGAGCAGGGCGACGACCTCACCGCGCTCCACGGCGAGGTCGACACCGCGCAGCACGGGGCGCGAGCCGAGCGAGGCCTGGGCCCCGCGGAGGGATATGACGGGCTCGCTCACGATGCCTCCGATGGGGATGGGTGGGTCACTTCGCGCCGAGAGCCTTCTGCAGCGCGGCGAGGTTGGACTGCATCACGCCGATGTAGTCATCGCCCTGGGACCTCTCGGTGATTCCCTCGAGCGGGTCGAGGACGGCCGTCTTCAGCCCGGTGTCGCCGGCGAGGGTCTTCGCGGTCCTGTCGCTGGCGAGCGTCTCGAAGAAGACGGTGCTGACCTTCTCCTTCTTCGCCAGGGTCTGGAGCTCCTTGACGCGGGCCGGGCTCGGCTCGGACTCGGGGTCGAGGCCGGCGATGCCCTCCTGGTCCAGGCCGTAGCGCTCGGCGAGGTAGCCGAAGGCCGAGTGCGTGGTGATGAAGGTCTTCGTCGTGGTGTTCTTCAGGCCCTGCTCGAAGGCGGTGTTCAGGCCGTCGAGCTTGGTGACGAGCGCGGTGGTGTTCTTCCGGTAGTCCGCGGCGTTGTCGGGGTCGGCCTTCTCCAGGGAGGCACCGACGCCCTTGGCGACCTCGGCGTACTTCACGGGGTCGAGCCAGATGTGGGGGTCGGCGCCCGCCTCGCCCTCCGCCTCGTGGGCGTGCTCGTCGTGGGCCGCCTCGTCGCCCGCGTGGCTGTGGCCGCCCTCGGTGCCGTGGTGCTCCAGCTCGGTCAGGGTGGCGGCGTCGACCTTGTTCTTCGCCTCGGACTCGTCGATGGCCTTGTCGACGGCGGGCTGGATGCCCTTGAGGTAGAGGATGTAACCGGCTTCGCCCAGTTCGGCGGTCTGGCGGGGCTTGAGTTCCAGGTCGTGCGGCTCGACGCCCGGCCGCGTGAGCGTGGAGACGGCGACATGGCTGCCGCCGATCTGCTCCGCCAGGTACTGCATGGGGTAGAACGACGCCACCACCTTGAGCCTGCCGTCGCCGTCCTTGCCGTCGGCGGCACCGGACGTCGAGCAGGCGGACACGGCCATGAGGCCGAGAGCGACGGCTCCGGCGGCGACGGTGGTGGGTATCAGGCGGCGTACGTTCATGACTGTCATTTTCAACAAAAGTGGAAACGATTGTCAACAAAGCTGTTGAGCAGGCCCTCGGGCCGGTAAGTACCCCTACCGATTTGATTGCAGGGGTGCGCCCGCCGGTAACCTGAAGCATTCGCCCGCCCGTCTCCCGACCGCCACCCCCCAACGAAGCGCTCCGCGCCTCACCCCCCATACATTCGTCGTCGTTAATGAAGAGAGCACCGTGGCCGCCGACAAGATCGACACCATCGTCAGCCTCAGCAAGCGCCGTGGCTTCGTCTACCCGTGCAGCGAGATCTACGGCGGCCAGCGAGCCGCCTGGGACTACGGGCCGCTGGGCGTCGAGCTGAAGGAGAACATCAAGCGCCAGTGGTGGCGCTACATGGTCACCTCGCGCGAGGACGTCGTCGGAATCGACTCGTCGGTGATCCTGGCCCCCGAGGTCTGGGAGGCCTCCGGTCACGTCGCCACCTTCACCGACCCGCTGACCGAGTGCACCTCCTGTCACAAGCGCTACCGCGCCGACCACCTCATCGAGGCGTACGAGGAGAAGCACAACGGCCGGGCCCCGGAGAACGGTCTCGCCGACCTCAACTGCCCCAACTGCGGCAACAAGGGCACCTTCACCGACCCCAAGCAGTTCTCCGGCCTGCTCTCCACGCACCTCGGCCCGACCCAGGACTCGGGCTCGGTCGCGTACCTGCGTCCCGAGACCGCCCAGGGCATCTTCACCAACTTCGGCCAGGTGCAGCAGACGTCGCGCAAGAAGCCGCCGTTCGGCATCGCGCAGATGGGCAAGTCGTTCCGGAACGAGATCACTCCGGGCAACTTCATCTTCCGCACCCGCGAGTTCGAGCAGATGGAGATGGAGTTCTTCGTCAAGCCCGGCGAGGACGAGCAGTGGCAGGAATACTGGATGGAGCAGCGCTGGAACTGGTACCGCGACCTGGGTCTCCGTGAGGAGAACATGCGCTGGTTCGAGCACCCGCAGGAGAAGCTCTCCCACTACTCCAAGCGCACCGCGGACATCGAGTACCGCTTCAGCTTCGGCGGCAGCGAGTGGGGCGAGCTCGAGGGCGTCGCCAACCGCACGGACTTCGACCTCTCGGCGCACTCCAAGGCGTCCGGCCACGACCTGTCGTACTTCGACCAGGAGGCCGGCGAGCGCTGGACCCCGTACGTCATCGAGCCCGCGGCCGGTGTCGGCCGCGCGATGCTGGCGTTCCTGCTGGACGCGTACAACGAGGACGAGGCCCCGAACGCCAAGGGCGTCATGGAGAAGCGCACCGTGATGCGCCTCGACCCGCGCCTCGCGCCGGTCAAGGTCGCCGTCCTGCCGCTCTCCCGCAACCCGCAGCTGTCGCCGAAGGCCAAGGGCCTCGCCGCGGACCTGCGCAAGAACTGGAACATCGAGTTCGACGACGCCGGTGCCATCGGCCGCCGCTACCGCCGTCAGGACGAGATCGGCACCCCGTTCTGCGTCACCGTCGACTTCGACACCCTCGACGACAACGCGGTCACCGTGCGCGAGCGGGACACGATGACGCAGGAACGTGTCTCCCTCGACCAGATCCAGTCCTACCTCGGCGCCCGTCTCCTCGGCTGCTGACGTACCCGTCGGATCACCGAAGGCCGGGCGGGCCGCATGCCCGGCCGGCCTTCGTGTGTGCGCGGCCGTGTCCGTGTCCGTACGGCTCCGACCGGCCGAAAGGTGGCGCACGGGCGCCTGGTTGCCGACGTACGGGGCAACAGAGCGACATCGGTCCCCTGTTGATGTTGTCCGTACTGCACACTGGGGCGCACTCGTCATCCGGGAGAGGACACCATGCCGTCCACGACCACCAGCAAGGTCAGCAGATGGGACCAGCACGGCCGCGAACACGTCGTGCACGTAGCGAAATCGGGCATGCAGCGGATGCTCACCTGTGACACCTGTGGCTGGCGCAAGGGTGCGCAGTTCCTGCCCTGGCTCAAGGCCGAGGAGCACCTCGCCGAGGCCCATCAGGCAACCGTCGACCCCTCCGCCGGCTCGCGTCCGGCCTGACCCGAGCGGACGTCAGGGACGCAGTCCCCGCAGCAACAGGTCGCACACCGCGCGGAATTCGTCCTCGATGGCCGGCCTGCGCCACTCCGGCGCGTGCACGGGATCGTGGAAGCGGGCCGTCGCGACGAACACCGCCTGCGCGGTCGACGCGGGCGACTCGGCCCTGAACTCACCCGCCGCCACGCCCTCTTCGACGATGTGGGTGAGCTGGCCGGTCAGCAGCGCCAGATGCCGGTCCACCGTGTCGCTGGTCTCGGTGATCAGCGCGCTGTAGGTGGCGAAGAGTTCGGGATCGTCGCCGGCCTTGTGGCGCTTGGCCTCGAACAGCGCCGACAGCCAGTGCCGCAGCTTCTCCCCGGCCGACGGCGCCGGGGCCTCGGTGATCTCCGCGAGCAGGTCCTCGGTACGGCCGAGCCAGCGCGCCGTCACGGCCTCCCGCAGCGCCGCCTTCGTGCGGAAGTGGCGGTACACACTGCCGTGGCTCACGCCCAGCAGCCGCGCGACATCGACGACCGTGGCCTTCGCCGGGCCGTAGCGGCGCAGCACATCCTCGGTGGCTTCCAGGATGCGCTCGGTCGTCAGGGTCTCGCTGGTCGGCATGGTGTCGACGGTACCCGGCCGGTTCCCCGGTGCCGGATTCAGTGCTCGCTGTCCAGGTGGGCCATCTGCGACTCGGGGTAGCGCGCGCCGGCGGCCGCTCCGGCCGGGACGGCCTCCTCGATGGCCGCCAGGTCACCGGCGTCGAGCGTGACGTCGAGCGCGCCGAGGGCTTCGGTGAGCCGGTCCCGGCGCCGGGCGCCGACCAGCGGCACGATGTCCTCGCCGCGGGAGAGCACCCAGGCGATCGCGGTCTGCGCGACCGTGATGCCCTTCTGTTCGGCGATCTTCCGCAGCTGCTCGACCAGATCGAGGTTGTGCCGCAGGTTGTCGCCCTGGAAGCGCGGGCTCATGCCGCGGAAGTCGCCGGGCGCCAGCTCGCGGTCACGCGAGAAGTGGCCGCTGATCAGCCCGCGGGAGAGCACGCCGTACGCGGTGATGCCGATGCCCAGCTCCCGCGTCGTCGGCAGGATCTCGTCCTCGATGCCGCGCGAGATCAGGGAGTACTCGATCTGGAGGTCCGCGATCGGGGCCACCGACGCGGCCCGCCGGACGGTGGCGGCGCCGACCTCGGACAGGCCGACGTGGCGCACATGGCCCGCCTCGATCAGTTCGGCGATGGCGCCGACGGTCTCCTCGATCGGGACGTCGGGGTCGACGCGGGCGATCCGGTAGATGTCGATGTGGTCGCGGCCGAGGCGCTGGAGGGAGTACGCGGCGAAGTTCTTCACCGCGGCGGGCCGGCCGTCGACTCCCGACCAGCCGCCGTCGGCGTCGCGCAGCGCGCCGAACTTGACGCTGACGAGGGCCTTCTCACGGGCGGCCGAAGGCGCGGTGCGCAGGGCCTCGTTGACGAGCAGTTCGTTGTGGCCCATGCCGTAGAAGTCGCCGGTGTCGAGCAGGGTGATGCCGGCGTCGAGGGCGGCGTGGACGGTGGCGATGGACTCGGCGCGGTCGGCCGCGCCGTACAGCGCGGACATGCCCATGCAGCCGAGGCCGAGCGGGGAGACCAGCGGGCCTGTGGTGCCGAGGGGGCGGGGGGTGGAGGTCATGAGGGGCTCCTGAGGGGTGTGTGACGACACGGATGCCGCACGTGCTGACACCATCACCTTGGCATGACGAATGACAGATTTCAATATCTGTCATTCGATACTTGTCCGGCGGGTCGGCCGGGCGCGGAGCCGGCGGGTCGGTCGGTCGGGCGGTCGGGCGGTCGTCCGGCGGGCCGCTGTCCGGCCGCAGTGGGCCGCGCTGCCCCGAATTCGGATGACCGGCCTCTCGCCAGGCGGTACCGTCTCCTCCATGTCTTCGTTCTTCCAGATCTACGAGTGAGAGGGCGGCGGCCCGACCCGCCCCCCGTCTGACGTTTCCGAAGTCACTTCTCACCACGAATGGGAGAACCCCATGGCCAAGAGCCGGAACAACCTTCTCGGAGTCGGCGGACAGCGACGCAAGCTGTCCCGCGCCGAACAGCAGGCCAACGGACCCACGCGCAACGCCGACCGGCAGACGGCCGCCGAGCAGAAGGCGGAACTGCTGCGGAAGATGCGCGAGCGTGCCGAGGGCACCGACGCTCCGCAGGAGGAGCAGAACCAGTAGTCGCACAACCGTGGGCCCGGACCGCACAGGCGGTCCGGGCCCACGGGCGTGTCCGGCCCCGGCGTACCCCGGGCCCGGCACACTCCCGGGCCCCGGCGCACCGCTCAGGTCAGCGTGCGCGGCAGTCGCAGGCTCAGCAGCGCGGTCAGCGCGATCACGCCCAGCCACACCAGCAGGGTCACCGTCAGCGCCCGGCCGGCGCCCGAGCTCTCCGTCAGCGACAGGAAGAGCGAGCCCAGCGTGGCCACGCCCAGCGCCAGCGCGGACTGCTGGGTCGTCACCATCACCCCGCTGCCCACGCCCGCCTTCTCGTTCGGTACGTCGGAGAGCACCACGCGGAAGAGCACGGGCAGTTGGAGTCCCTGGCCGAAGCCCGCGAGGGCGAGACCGGGAGCCAGCTGCCACAGCGCCAGGTGTGACCACTCGTGCCACACGGTCAGCGCGAGGACCGCGACACCGAGACCCTGGAGAAGGCCGCCGGCCGTGACGATCCGCGTGCCGTGCCGGACCACCAGCCGCGGCCCGGCGAGCGACGCCACGAAGAAGGCGACGGCCATCGGCACGAGCGTCAGCCCGGACGCGATCGTGCCCGCGCCGAGGCCCTGCTGGAGCGCGACCGCGATGACGAACATGAAGCCGCCGAAGCCGACCGAGAACGGCAGCAGCATCGCGAGCCCGCGGCGCAGGGAGGGCTGCGCGAACAGGCTCGGCGGCACCAGGGGAGTGCGGCCGCGACGGTCCGAGCGCTGTTCCACCCACCAGAACACCGCCGCCGCGACCGGGAACGCGCCGAGCGCGAGCCATGTCCACAGCGGCCAGCCGGCGGCCCGGCCCTCCGTCAGCGGAGCCAGCAGCGCGAGCAGGGCGACGGTCAGCAGCACGGTGCCCGGCAGATCGACGGGCGCCGGGTCCTTCGAGCGGGTGGCGGGGACCGAGCGGGTGGCCAGCACGAGGCCGGCCAGCGCGACCGGCACGTTCACCAGGAAGATCGCCCGCCAGCCGCTGCCCGCGATGTCGGCCGCGACGAGCACGCCGCCCACGATCTGTCCGGCCACCATCGCGAGACCGGCGGTGGCCCCGTACAGGCTCATGGCCCGAGCCCTGCGCTGCCCGGAGGTCGACGCCTGGATCGTGGCCAGCACCTGCGGCAGCATCAGCGCGGCGGCCGCGCCCTGGGCCACCCGTGCGCCGACGAGGGTCCAGGCGTCCGGGGCCAGCCCGCAGGCGAGTGAGGTCAGTCCGAAGGCGGCCATCCCGGCGAGGAAGAGCCGGCGACGCCCGTACTGGTCGCCGAGCCGCCCGCCGAGGACGAGCAGAACGGCGTAGGAGAGCCCGTAGCCGGCGACGACCAGTTCCAGCATGGCGGGACCCGCGGCGAGGTCGTGGTCGATGGTCGGCAGGGCGACATTGACGATGAAGAAGTCGATCAGCGGAAGTGCCGCGCCGAGAAGAAGGGTGAACAGCCCGAGCGGGCCGAGCACCGGTCCGCCGCCGGCGGTGGCGGGGGCGGAAACGGGGGAAAGGACACGTGTCTCACTCACACATCCGAAGATCCTCCGATGCGCAGCCTGGTACCAGAGTGTCTTTATCCTGGTACAAGCACTACCTGGCAACGGTCTGAGCCGTTCGGCACTCTGGGGGTATGACGACGATGGTGCAGGAGTCCGACGTACGACGGCACGAGCTCGCGGGCTTTCTGCGCAGCCGTCGCGAGCGGATCACCCCTGAGCAGGTGGGTCTGCCGCGTGGGCGTCGCCGGCGCACTCCCGGGCTGCGCCGCGAGGAGGTCGCCCAGCTCTCGGCCGTGGGCGTCACCTGGTACACGTGGCTGGAGCAGGCGAGGGACATCCAGGTGTCGCCCCAGGTGCTCGACGCGATCGCACGGGCGTTGCTGCTCGACTCCAGCGAGCGCAGCCATCTGTTCGCGCTGGCGGGCGCGGCCGACCCGGCCCCGGGCACGCCCTGTCCCACGGTCACGCCGGGGCTGCGGCTGATGCTGGAGCAGTTGGAGCCGATTCCGGCGTGCATCCAGAACAGCCGGTACGACATCCTCGCCCACAACCGCACCTACGGGCGGCTGCTGTGCGATCTCGACGCCCTGCCGCCGGAGGACCGCAACTGCATGGTGCTGGCCTTCTCCAACGAGGACTGGCGGTCGGCGGTCGTGGACCTCGAGGCGTCGAACCGGATGATGGCGGCGAAGTTCCGGGCCTCGATGGCGGAGCATCTGGCCGAACCGGCGTGGAAGGCGCTGCTGGCACGGCTGGAGTCGTCGCGGGAGTTCCGCGAGGTGTGGGCGCGGCACGAGGTGGTCGGCCAGGGCGGCAAGACGAAGCACATCGACAACGCGCACGTGGGTCTGCTGCACCTGGAGCACAACAACCTGTGGCTGGGCCCCAAGGCGGGCCCCCGGCTGGTGACGTACGTCCCGCTGGACGCGGTGTCCCGTGAACGGCTGGAGAAGCTCCAGGCGCTGGCGTCCGCGGGGGTCTGACAGGTCGCCCGAGCGGCGGAGGGGCAGGGGGCGCGGCTGTGCGGCCGCTGGTCGGGCGGGCCGTTTCCGCCGCTCGTTTCCGGGGCTCGGAGGTGGCCGGCGCCGCACCGGACGCATGGCGCGTGCGGAGCCCGGATGCGTGGCGCCGCATGCTCCTCGGGACCGGCTGGGCCGAACGGGCGGACCGCCGGTCCCGGGCCCGTTGGGCGCCTTGTCACGGGCCCACACGGCTCTCCGGATCACGCCCCTCTCCGACCGCGCCGGACGCCCGCGACACCGGCAGCCGGTCCGGGTCGGATCTCTGCCCGCGCGCCGGTTCCGGCGGAGCCGTGCCCGCAGCGCGGCACGGCCCAGTCCCGCGTGCGTGGCGTCGGGGCGGGTCCCGTGCCCGCAGCGCCAGTCACGGCCGGCTTTCGTCCGCGCTCACGTCAGGCAGGACCGTGCCAACAGCGCTGGTCAGTCGCCCAGTCGGTCACGCGCCCGCGGCACTGTCGGACCGGGTCCCGCGCCCGCAGTACGGGTCGGCCGGCCGTGATCCGCAGACCCCCGCCCGCCCCGCCGGGCACCGGTCACGACCAGACCCCCCGGCCCGCCGGTCTCGACCAATCCCCCCGCGGCCACGGCAGACCCCCTCACACGTCCGCCACCGACCGCTCCGGTTCCCGGTCCGCCGCGCCCAGTCGTTCCGCCGTCCTCCGGGCCGTCTCGCGGGCCCAGGGGCCGCTCGTCAGGACCCCGACCACCAGCACGCACACACCGCAGCCCGTGAGGATCCACCAGGCCGGGCGGCTGGCAGGGACGAAGTCCGTGGCGTACGTCGCCGTGGAGACGCCCGCGGCCAGGACGGCCCCGATCACGGCGACGCCGAGCGTCTGGCCGATCTGACGGCTGGTCGAGGCGACGGCGGCGGCCACGCCCGCCTGGGCGCGTGGCATCCCGGAGACCGCGGTGTTGGTGATCGGCGCGTTCACCATGCCGAAGCCGAGTCCGAACAGGACGAAGCCCACGAAGAGCAGCACTTCCGAGGTCTCCGCCTCGAACGCGGCGAACAGCAGCCCGCTCGCCGCCATCGTGATCCCCGCGATCACCAGCGGGAGGCGTGGCCCCCGGCTCGCCACCAGCCGCCCCGACAGGGGTGCGCAGACGAGGGTGAGCCCCGCCATCGGCAGCATGTACAGCCCCGCGTGCAGGGCGGACATACCGCGGACCTCCTGGAGGTACAGCGTGTTGATGAACAGGAACCCGGCCAGGGAGGCGAACGCGCAGACCGCGACGACCGTGGCTCCGCTGAACGGGGCGCTGCGGAAGAAGCGCAGGTCGATGAGGGGTTCCTGGCGCCTCGGCTCGTACAGCAGCACCCCGGCCAGCGCGACGGCGGCGACCACGGCGAACACGATGCTCGACTCGATGATCGCGTAGGTGAGCGAGGCGAGGAGGGTGATGACGAGCAGCTGCCCGACCGGGTCGGCCCGGCGGGGCTTCGGCGCGCGGGACTCCGGGACGTAACGCCAGGTCAGTAGCAGGGCGATCAGACCGACCGGCAGATTGACCCAGAAGATGGAACGCCAGCCGACGGTGTCCACGAGCACTCCGCCGACGATCGGGCCCGCGGCCATGGAGATACCGACGACTCCGCCCCACACACCGATCGCGCGGGCGCGTTCGCGGGCGTCGGTGAAGGTGTTGGTGATGATCGACATGGCGACCGGGTTGAGCATCGAGCCGCCGACGGCCTGGACCATGCGGAACGCGACCAGCGATTCGAGATTCGGGGCGATCGAGCACAGCAGCGAGCCGAGGGTGAACATCACGAGTCCGGCCTTGAAGACCCGGCGGCGGCCGATGCGGTCGGCGGTGGAACCGGCGAGCATCAGCAGCGACGCGAGGACGAGCGTGTACGCGTCGATCGTCCACTGCATCCCGGCCACGGAGGCGTCCAGCTCCTTGCTGATGGAGGGCAGCGCCACGTTGAGGATCGTGTTGTCGAGGGAGACGATCAGCAGGCTCATGCAGCAGATCGCCAGGATGAGCAGCCGCCGTCGTGATGTGAGCTCGGACATACGTCGATAGTACGGTTAACTAACGACTCCGGGTGTGCGCGACAATGGGCGAATGACCACGCTCGCCCCGTCTCCCGCGTCCCTCGCGAAGCTCTCGATCGGCCCGTACTCCGTACAGCCGCCGGTCGTGCTCGCGCCCATGGCCGGCATCACGAACGCTCCGTTCCGGACCCTCTGCCGGGAGTTCTCCGGCGGCAAGGGACTCTTCGTGAGCGAGATGATCACGACGAGGGCGCTGGTCGAGCGCAACGAGAAGACGATGCAGCTGATCCACTTCGACGCGAGTGAGACACCGCGGTCGATCCAGCTGTACGGCGTGGATCCGGCCACCGTCGGCAAGGCCGTCCGCATGATCGTGGACGAGGACCTCGCCGACCACATCGACCTCAACTTCGGCTGCCCGGTGCCCAAGGTGACCCGCAAGGGCGGCGGCTCCGCGCTGCCCTACAAGCGGCCGCTGCTGCGCGCCATCCTGCACGAGGCGGTGACGGGCGCCGGCGACCTCCCCGTGACGATGAAGATGCGCAAGGGCATCGACGACGACCACATCACCTTCCTCGACGCCGGACGGATCGCGGTCGACGAGGGCGTGACGGCGATCGCGCTGCACGGCCGCACCGCCGCGCAGCACTACGGCGGTACGGCGGACTGGGACGCGATCGCGCGCCTCAAGCAGCACGTCCCGGAGATCCCGGTGCTCGGCAACGGCGACATCTGGTCGGCGGACGACGCGCTGCGGATGGTGCGCGAGACGGGCTGCGACGGCGTCGTCGTGGGGCGCGGCTGTCTGGGCCGGCCCTGGCTCTTCGGCGACCTGGTCGCGGCCTTCGAGGGCACGGGCTCGTATGCGACACCCACCCTGCGCGAGGTCGCCGCGGTGATGCGGCGGCACGCGGAGCTGCTGGGGGAGTGGATCGGCGACGAGACGCGCGGAGTCATCGACTTCCGCAAGCACGTGGCCTGGTACCTCAAGGGCTTCGCGGTCGGCTCCGAGATGCGCAAGAAGCTGGCGATCACCTCCTCGCTGGCGGAACTGGACGCCCAGCTGGCCGAGTTGGACCTCGACCAGGCGTGGCCCGCGGGTGCGGACGGCCCGCGCGGTCGTACGTCGGGCAACAACCGGGTCGTCCTGCCGGACGGCTGGCTCAAGGACCCCTACGACTGCGCGGGAATCAGCGCGGAGGCGGAACTGGACACCTCGGGCGGCTGAGGCCCGCGGCCGTCCGGCCCGATCCGAGCGGAAGGCCGGAAGACGGGTCGGGCGGCAGGTCGGGCGACCGGTCCTCGCAGTCGGTGAACGGCCCGTCCTAGCCGTCCAGTTGGCCCGCGTGGCGCGACAGCGGCGCCGTGTCCGACGAGTTGCTCACGCTGAACGTCACGCTGCCCGCCACATAGCGGTCGTCCGTCCACTCGATGGCCCGGCCCGTCGCCGTGGACGACACATGCCGCTGGCGCAGAAGCGGGCTGCCCCGGCGCACCCGCAGCATCCGCGCGTCGACGCTGCCCGCGGACACCGCGTCGATGAGGTGCTCGCCGTAGTGGGCGACGATGTCGTGCGTCGCGGCGATGCTGTTCATGATCGACGAGCAGTCCTCGGGCAGCTCCTCCACGGCGGGCGCGACCCAGGGCGCGTACGCGGTGCGCTCCAGCATCGCGGGCTCGCCGTCCAGCAGCCGCAGCCGCAGCACATGGAGGATCGCGGACCCCGTCGGCACCGAGAGCCGGGAGGCCTCCGTGGGTGTGGCGGGCCGGCGCACCCGGGTCAGGATGCGGCTGGCGACCTCGTGGCCCTGGGAATCGGCCCACTGGGCGAAGCTGTTCAACTCCGCGAAGCTGTGGCGGCGTTCGTGCCGGAGCACGATTCTGCGCGCACCCTGGCGTGATCCGATCAGCCCCTCGGAGGCAAGGACGGCGACGGCTTGGCGCACGGTGCCGCGCGAGGCGGACCAGCGGTCGGCGAGGTCGCTCTCCGAGGGGAGTTGGGCCCCGACCGGATACTCGCCGCCGAGGATCGATCCCCGCAGCGCCTCCGCGATCTCCAGATAACGCGCCGTGCCCACGCGAACGTCCTCCGTGCCCCGAAACTGTGCGCAGTCGGTTGCGCTGGGTTCCGCTTCCCTCCTCACCCTAACCGTGTCCGGGCGCGGCAGTACCCACGCGCTGCAACCGACCATGACCTTTGGTGAGGTGGCTTCGTCTCTTCCGTCGCCCGATCCCCGACGGTCATGCGGCGTTCATGGCCCGGACAGGTCATCCGGGCGAACTGGGCTCAGCTTGTTCAGACAAGTTCTCACTTCGTCTCTGGGAGAGACCGTGCTCAGACCGACCCGCCCCGTCGCCGCCGCCCTGCTCGGCGCCGCAGTCCTCACCAGTGCCACGGCCTGCGGAGCCGCACCCGACAACGCCGCCGCGGGCACCGTGGGGGCGAAGGCCAGTGCCTCCGCCGCCGACTTCGGCGGTATGCCGGCGCTCGTCGAGGCCGCGGAGAAGGAGGGCGAGCTGAACGTCATCGCCCTCCCGCCGGACTGGGCCAACTACGGCGAGATCATCAAGGCCTTCGAGGCCAAGTACAAGATCAAGGTCAACAGCGAGAACCCCGACGCCGCCAGCGCCGACGAGATCGCGGCCGTCAAGGCCCGCAAGGGCCAGAAGCGCGCCCCCGACGTCCTGGACCTGGGTATCGCCTTCGCCCGCAGCGGCGCCGCCGAGAACCTCTTCGCGCCCTACAAGGTCGAGGCCTTCGACAAGATCCCCGCGGAGCAGAAGGACGCGCAGGCCCGCTGGTACAACGACTACGGCGGCTATGTCTCCATCGGCTGCGACGCCAAGCGGATCAAGAACTGCCCGCAGACCTTCGCCGACCTGCTCAAGCCCGAGTACAAGGGCAAGGTCGCGCTGAACGGCAACCCGACCAAGTCCGGCTCGGCCTTCGGCGGTGTGTACGCGGCCGCTCTCGCCAACAAGGGCACGTTCGGCGACATCCAGCCCGGCATCGACTACTTCGCCGAGCTGAAGAAGAGCGGCAACTTCATCCCCGTCGAGTCCACCCCGGCCACGGTCGAGAAGGGCGAGACCCCGATCAGCATCGACTGGGACTACCTCAACGCCGGCTACGCCGACCAGTTCCGGGGCAAGGGCGTCGACTGGAAGGTGGCCGTCCCCTCCGACGGCGTCTACGCCCAGTACTACTCGCAGGCCATCAACAAGCAGGCCCCCCACCCCGCCGCCGCCCGGCTGTGGATGGAGTTCCTCTACAGCACCGAGGGCCAGAACCTCTGGCTGAAGGGCTACGCCCGCCCCGTGCTGCTGCCCGTCATGACCGCCGGCGGCACCGCCGACAAGTCCTTCGTCGCCAAGCTCCCGCAGGTCGAGGGCACGCCCACGTTCCCCTCGTCCGCCGAACTCGACAAGGCCAAGGCCGTACTCGCCGAGAAGTGGGACAAGGCCCTCTCCTGATGTCCGTGACTCCTCCGTCCTCCACCCGGACCGCCGGCGGTGTGCGCCGCCGGCGGCGCGGGCCCCGCAGCGGGCTCGCGGTCCTGCCGCTGCTGCTGTTCACCGGGCTGTGCTTCGGGCTCCCGTTCGGGGCCGTGCTGTACGGCGCGGTCACGCGCACCGACGCGACGACCGGCGGCTCCTCGCTGACCGGTGAGCACGTCCGTCGCTCGCTCCAGGGCCCCTACCTGGACTCCCTCGCCGGCAGTGTGCAGCTCTCCGGGCTCACCGCGGTGATCGGTTCGCTGGCAGGACTGTTCATCGCCCAGGCCGTCGTCACCTCACGCCGGCAGTGGCTGCGCAGCGCCACGCTCACCGCCTCCGGTGTGCTGGCCAACTTCGGCGGCGTACCGCTGGCGTTCGCCTTCATCGCGACCGCCGGCATCTCCGGCGTGCTCACGCAGCTCGCCGACCTGGACAGCCTCGGCTGGAACCTGTACTCCTTCACCGGACTCAGCGTCGTCTACCTCTACTTCCTCACCCCGCTGATGGTGCTGACGATCGTGCCCGCGCTGGACGGGCTGCGGCCCCAGTGGCGGGAGGCGGCGCAGAACACCGGAGCGAGCACCTGGCAGTACTGGCGGATGGTGGGACTGCCCGTCCTCGCCCCGTCGCTGCTCGGCGGCTTCGTCCTGCTGTTCGGCAGCGCGTTCGCCGCGCACGCCACGGCCGCCGCCCTGGTCGGCGGGTCCGTGCCGCTGGTCACGCTGAAGATCGCGGACGCGCTCTCCGGCAATGTGCTGGTCGGCCAGGAGAACGTGGCCCTCGCCCTCAGCCTCGACATGATCCTGATCGCCGGGCTGGTCATGGCGGTCTATCTCCCCCTTCAGCGACGGAGTGCCCGATGGCTGCGCTGACCCCCACCGCACCGGCCGACCCGGTCGCCCCCCTCGTGCCGGAGAAGGCGCCGTCCGCGCCGCTGCGGCGTCGCGCCGGCAGGCCCAGGGTGTGGCGCGGGTTCGTGCTGGGCCTGGCGGGCCTGTACTTCCTGGTGCCGCTCGCCGCCTCGTTCGTCTTCACCGTGCACACCCCCGGGCAGGGCATCTCGTTCCAGGCGTACACCGGCATCCTCGGCGCCGAGGGCTTCACCGACAGCCTGCTGCTCTCCCTCGGGCTCGCCGCCGCCACCATCGCCCTGGTGCTGCTGCTCGCGGTGCCCGCGCTGGTCGCCGTACGGCTCGGAGCGCCGAAGCTGCGGCCGCTCGTCGAGGTCGTGTGCATGCTGCCGCTGGTGGTGCCGCCGATCGCGCTGGTCACCGGCATCGGCACGGTGCTGCGCTGGGGGCCCGAGCATCTGTCGCGCACCCCGCTCTACCAGACGTTCCTCGCCGTCCAGAACGAGAGCTTCCCGATCGTCCTGGTCCTCGCGTACACCGTGCTGGCGCTGCCGTTCGTGTACCGCTCACTGGACGCGGGGCTGCGCGCCGTCGACGTGCCGACGCTGGTCGAGGCCGCCCGCAACTGCGGGGCGAACTGGCCGCAGGTGATCGGCCGGGTCGTGCTGCCCAATCTGCGCACCTCGCTCGCCGGGGCCGCGTTCCTCACGCTGGCCCTGGTCCTCGGCGAGTTCACCATCGCTGCCCTGCTCGGCTTCCAGCCGTTCGCGGTGTGGATCGTCACCGTCTCCGGATCGCAGGCCCGGATGTCGGTGGCCGTGTCCATCCTCAGCCTTCTGATCACCTGGGCGCTGCTGCTCCTCCTGTCCCGTGCGGGCAACGGCAGCCGCAGCGTGGGTTCCGTACCCGCTGCCGCCCCCGCCTCCAGCAAGGAGTCCTGAACCATGTCCGCACCCACCGCATCACCCGTGGCCGTGGCCGGCGAGGTCGCCGCCGCCGCGGGTGCGCGCGTCGAATTCCGCGGTCTGCGCCGGGCGTTCGGCTCCACCGTCGCCCTCGACGGGCTCGACCTGACGGTCGAGCCCGGCGAACTGCTCGCCCTCCTCGGCCCCTCGGGCTGCGGCAAGACCACCGCGCTGCGGGTCGTCGCCGGCTTCGAACAGCCCGACGCGGGCGAGGTCCTGGTCGACGGCGAGGACATCACGCGGGTGCCGGCGAACCGCCGGGACGCCGGCATGGTGTTCCAGTCGTACAGCCTCTTCCCCAACCTCAGCGCCCGCGACAACGTCGCCTTCGGCATGCGGGTGCGCAAAGTGCCCGCTGTCCGGCGGAACGCCCGGGCCGCCGAACTCCTCGCGCTCGTCGGCCTGCCGGAGCACGGCGACCGCTATCCCCACCAGATGTCCGGCGGTCAGCAGCAGCGCGTCGCGCTCGCGCGCGCCCTGGCGCTCGAACCGCGTGTGCTGTTGCTCGACGAGCCGCTGAGCGCCCTGGACGCCAAGGTGCGGCTCAGTCTGCGCGAGGAGATCCGGCGTCTTCAGCTGTCGCTCGGCATCACCACGATCTTCGTCACGCACGACCAGGAGGAGGCCCTGTCCATGGCGGACCGGGTCGCCGTCCTGAACGCGGGACGGCTGGAGCAGTGCGCGGCCCCCGCCGAGCTGTACCAGCGCCCCGCGACGGCGTTCGTCGCCGAGTTCGTCGGCACCATGAACCGGCTGCCCGGCGTGACGACCGGCGACGGGCTGGTGGAGGTCGCGGGCGCCGCACTGCCGGTGGACGGCGATCGGCCGGACACGGCCGGCGCGGTCGAGGTGCTCGTACGGCCCGAGAACATCCTCGTCGTCGCGGACCCGGCGGGCGAGGCCACCGTCGTCTCCGCGTCCTTCTTCGGCTCGGTCACCCGGGTCCTGCTCGATCTTCCGGGCGGCGGATCGGTCAAGGCGGATCTGCCCTCGCGGGAGGCGGCCTCGCTCACCCCCGGCACCCGCGCGCGCGTGTCCCTGGCGGAGCGGCCCGTGCTCGTCGTGCCGGCGGCGCCGTGACCCCGGGCACCCCGTCCCGTCCCGCGGCCGTCCTCTTCGACATGGACGGCACCCTCGTCGACACGGAGGTGCTGTGGTGGCACGCGGCCGAGGAGGTCGCCGCCTCGGTGGGGTACCGGCTGGGTGCCGCGGACGCACCCGAGGTCGTCGGCCGCGCCGTCCAGGACACCGCCGCTCATCTGATGCGGGTGGCCTGCCCGGGTCCCGGGGTGTCTCTCAGTGCCACCGAGGCGGCCGACGCGCTGACCCACGCCTTCCACCGGCGGGTGGCCGAGGGTGCCCCGCTGCGTCCCGGAGTCCGCCGGCTGCTGGCCGAACTGGAACGGTGCGATGTGCCGTTCGCCCTGGTCAGCGCCTCGCCGCGGCTGGTCGTCGACTGCGTGGTGCAGGGGGCGCTGGCTCGGGTGCCCTTCTCCTTCACGCTGTCCGCCGACGACACCGCGAGGACCAAGCCGCACCCGGATCCCTACCGGGCCGCGGCTGAGCGCTTCGGGGCCGACCCCGGGGCCTGTGTGGCGGTGGAGGACTCACCGGACGGGAGTGCCTCGGCGCAGGCCGCGGGATGCCCGGTGCTCGTGGTGCCCTCGTTGCTTCCGGTGCCCGAATCAGCAGGTCGGGTCTTCGCCGAGAGCCTGGAGGAGGTGGACCTGGAGGTGCTGAGCCGATGTGTTGCGGCGTGTTCCGAGGGTCCGGATGATGGGACCGGACGGTCTTCGGCCGCGTGATTCTCGCCACCCTTGATAGGGGTGCCGCTCAGATGAGCGATTTGGTGGCGACTGCATCTCTCGGAAGGGTGGCACCGAGTGCCACCCTTCATGGGTTCACTCGATCGCGAGAATCATCGCTCTCCGTCGATGGTTCGCCGCATTCTCGTCGCCGAGAGTGCTGATGCGTTCAGGGCTTGAAAGGTTGCCGATCGCGCGTCGGCTGCCCGGTCACTTTCGATCTGGTGGCGGACGAGTGGTTACGGCCGTATGACGGCCAAGTGGACGTACCCAGGCGCCTTCGATCTGGGTATGTTCCTGGCCGTCAGGGCAGCCACCGCGTCCTCGAGGAGTCGAGACCCGTGTCGGAAAACAAAGATCCCCACGTAGCGAAGTTCGTCTACGACTTCACCGAGGGCAACAGGGATTTGAAGGACCTCCTCGGCGGCAAGGGTGCGAACCTCGCCGAGATGACCAACCTCGGTCTGCCCGTCCCTCCGGGCTTCACCATCACCACCGAGGCGTGCAAGGTCTACCTCGACAGCGGCGAGGAGCCGGCGGCTCTGCGCGACGAGGTGAGTGCGCACCTCGACGCCCTCGAGCAGAAGATGGGCAAGAAGCTCGGCCAGGCCGACAACCCGCTTCTCGTGTCGGTGCGTTCGGGCGCGAAGTTCTCCATGCCCGGCATGATGGACACCGTTCTCAACATCGGCCTCTCCGACAAGTCGGTCGAGGGCCTGGCCCAGCAGGCCGGCGACGAGCGCTTCGCGTGGGACTCCTACCGCCGCCTCATCCAGATGTTCGGCAAGACGGTGCTCGGTGTCGACGGCGAGCTCTTCGAGGAGGCCCTCGACGACGCCAAGACCGCCAAGAAGGTCACCATCGACACCGATCTCGACGCCGGCGATCTGAAGAAGCTGGTCAAGCAGTTCAAGAAGATCGTCAAGACCGAGGCCGGGCGCGACTTCCCGCAGGACCCCCGCGAGCAGATGGACCTCGCGATCCGCTCGGTCTTCGAGTCGTGGAACACCGACCGCGCCAAGCTCTACCGCCGCCAGGAGCGCATCCCCGGCGACCTCGGCACCGCGGTCAACATCTGCTCCATGGTGTTCGGCAATCTCGGTCCCGACTCCGGCACGGGCGTCGCCTTCACCCGTGACCCCGCCAGCGGCCACCAGGGCGTCTACGGCGACTACTTGCAGAACGCGCAGGGCGAGGACGTCGTCGCGGGTATCCGCAACACCGTCCCGCTCGCCGAGCTGGAGCAGATCGACAAGAAGTCGTACGACCAGCTGATGCAGATCATGGAAACCCTCGAGACGCACTACAAGGACCTGTGCGACATCGAGTTCACCATCGAGAGCGGCCAGCTGTGGATGCTGCAGACCCGCGTCGGCAAGCGCACCGCCGGCGCCGCGTTCCGCATCGCCACCCAGCTCGTCGACCAGGGGCTGATCGACGAGGCCGAGGCCCTCCAGCGGGTCAACGGCGCCCAGCTCGCGCAGCTGATGTTCCCGCGCTTCGACGACCAGGCGAAGACGGAACTCCTCGGCCGCGGTATCGCCGCGTCCCCGGGTGCCGCGGTCGGCAAGGCGGTCTTCGACTCCTACACCGCGGTGAAGTGGTCGCGTTCGGGCGAGAAGGTCATCCTCATCCGCCGCGAGACCAACCCCGACGACCTCGACGGCATGATCGCCGCGGAGGGCATCCTCACCTCCCGCGGCGGCAAGACCTCGCACGCGGCCGTCGTCGCCCGCGGCATGGGCAAGACCTGTGTCTGCGGCGCCGAGGAGCTCGAGGTCGACACCAAGCGCCGCCGGATGACCGTGAACGGCACGGTCATCGAGGAGGGCGACGTCGTCTCCATCGACGGCTCCACCGGCAAGGTGTACGTCGGCGAGGTGCCGGTCGTACCGTCCCCGGTCGTCGAGTACTTCGAGGGCCGGATGCACGCCGGCGCGGACGACGCCGACGAACTGGTCGCCGCCGTGCACCGGGTGATGGCCTACGCGGACCGGGTACGCCGGCTGCGCGTGCGGGCCAACGCCGACAACGCCGAGGACGCGCTGCGCGCCCGCCGGTTCGGCGCCCAGGGCATCGGCCTGTGCCGCACCGAGCACATGTTCCTCGGTGAGCGCCGCGAGATGGTCGAGAAGCTGATCCTCGCCGACACCGACGACGAGCGCGAGAACGCTCTGGGCGCGCTGCTGCCGCTCCAGAAGAAGGACTTCATCGAGCTGTTCGAGGCGATGGACGGGCTGCCCGTCACCGTCCGGCTGCTCGACCCGCCGCTGCACGAGTTCCTCCCCGACATCACCGAACTGTCGGTGCGCGTCGCGCTCGCCGAGGCCCGCAAGGACCACAACGAGAACGACCTGCGCCTTCTCCAGGCCGTGCACAAGCTCCACGAGCAGAACCCGATGCTGGGCCTGCGCGGCGTACGCCTCGGTCTGGTCATCCCCGGTCTGTTCGCCATGCAGGTACGGGCGATCGCGGAGGCCGCGGCCGAGCGCAAGAACGCCAAGGGCGACCCGCGCGCCGAGATCATGATCCCGCTGGTGGGCACCGTCCAGGAGCTGGAGATCGTGCGCGAGGAGGCCGACCGGGTCATCGCCGAGGTGCAGGCCGCCACGGGGACCGACCTGCGGCTGACCATCGGCACGATGATCGAGCTGCCGCGTGCCGCGCTGACGGCCGGCCAGATCGCCGAGGCCGCCCAGTTCTTCTCCTTCGGGACGAACGACCTCACGCAGACGGTCTGGGGCTTCTCCCGCGACGACGTGGAGGCCTCGTTCTTCACCGCGTACCTGGAGAAGGGCATCTTCGGGGTCTCCCCGTTCGAGACCATCGACAAGGACGGCGTCGGCTCGCTCGTCCGCAGCGCGGTCGAGGCCGGCCGGGCCACTCGCCCGGACCTCAAGCTCGGTGTCTGCGGTGAGCACGGCGGCGACCCGGAGTCGGTGCACTTCTTCCACGAGGTGGGCCTCGACTACGTGTCCTGCTCGCCGTTCCGTATCCCGGTGGCGCGCCTGGAGGCCGGCCGTGCGGCGGCGGTCTCGAAGGGCAGCGACTCCCGCTAGGACCCCGGAGCCGACACCGGTCCTCCGCGGGCGCCTTGCGGCGCTCGTGGGGGAGCCGGCATCCCACCCTCACCGACCCGGTGGAGGCTCCGGAACACCGAGAAGGGGCGGGCGCCTTGTGCGGGGCGCCCGCCCCTTCTGCTGTGCCTGTACGGCCCCGGCGGGCCGTCCCCTTCTTTCAGTACTTTCACAAAGTCCCTGAGCAATTGCGGATGTTGCCGGACAGCGAATTCCCGCCATTGGTTCAGCAAACAACGGGCGGAGCGCGGCCCGCGGATCCCCATCCGCCGACCGCGCCCCATTACCCACGCCGGGCAGGGAGCCGCACCGACTGTCGCCCGCCGCCGGACACGCAAAGCCCCCCACGGCCTTCGCTGTGTCCATCGGTGACAGTTGGTTCCTGTCCGACGCCGTACAGCCTTTCGGTTCGCACCCGGCTGCGGCGAGACATTTCAACTGTGGCTGAAACACCGTGGTAACCGGCTGTGATTACATGCATACTCGGTGATCGGGGCCGATTGCGGGTGCAACAGTGGGGGTTCAGTGCTTCGTATCCATTTCACCGGTGACGACCTCGCCAGAGTGCGGATGGCGACGAAACCGGATGTGTTGTGGGAAACGATTCTCAGCTTTCACCGATTGAGAGAGCGCCGACGTGCGCTGATGTTCGGGGAATGGCGATCGGAAACGCGGACCAGGTTGAATGGTGAAACAAGCCTGCTGGCCGCTCTGGTGCCGACGCAGGGTTATTTCCCCGACTTTCTGACGCCTCCGGAAGGGGGCCTCGGACTCGACTCCGGACTCGAAGTGATTCGTGCCACATCGCCGGCGCGACTGTATACGGAACTGGGACTCGTGGCCGCCGGCCGCGCCCCCGCTCCGGAGTTGACGGGCCGGCTCGCCGCCCTGGCCGAGGGACGGCCCGAGCCGCTCGTCCGGCTCGTGTCGGTGCTCCGCAGCTACCACCGCGCCGCCATCGAGCCGTACTGGGCGCAGATCCAGGCGAGGGTCGAGGCGGACCGCGCCGTGCGGGGGCGGGCACTGCTCGACGGAGGCGCGGGCGAACTGCTCGACTCGCTTCCCCCGGTGCTCCGTTGGCGTGCCCCTATCCTGGAGGCGGACTATCCCGTCGACCGTGATCTGTACCTCGACGGCCGGGGTCTGCTGCTCCAGCCGTCGTTCTTCTGCCGCGGCAATCCGGTCGTCTACCGCGACGCGTCGCTCCCGCCGGTCCTCGTCTACGCGGCCGAGCACACCCCCGACCCGGCCTTCGGGGACGCCGGCGGCCCCTCCCTCGGCCGGCTGGTCGGCCACACCCGCTCCGCCGTGCTCCAGGCCATACGGTACGGCTGCACCACCAGTGAACTGGCCCGCAGGGCAGGGGTGTCGCTCGCCTCCGCGAGCCAGCACGCCGCGGTCCTGCGGGACGCGGGTCTGGTGCTGACCCTGCGCCACGGGAACGCCGTCCTGCACACGCTCACCCCGCTGGGCGCCGCCCTGCTGAGGGGCGGCGCACCGGCGGAGGCCGCGGGCTGAGACCCGCGGGCGGCAGGACGGCGGGGTTCACACGAGCCCGGCACGATCCGAACGAGAGACCCTACGGGCGGAAGGGGCCCGTCACCTCGTAGGTGATGCCGCCCGACGACGACCCGCTCGTACCGCGCTGGCTGGAGAAGTACAGCCGCCTGCCGTCCGGCGAGAACGCCGGACCGGTGATCTCCGACGAGGACTGGCCGTTGATCCGCAGGAACGGCGCGACCACGTCGTCCGGGGTGATCACACAGATCTCCATGGAGCCGCCGTCCTCCGCCACGAACAGATCCCCGGAGGAGGACCCCGTGACGTTGTCCACTCCGGTCAGCGGTGCGCCGCCGCTCACCAGCGAGTCGTCGTAGGCCAGTTCGTACGTGCCGGCGGCCAGGTTCAGCTGCCAGACGCGGTTGTCGCCCTTGGTGGTGAACCACACCTTGTCGTCGGCGTAGTAGCAGCCCTCGCCGCCGTTGAACTTCTTCGAGCCCGAGACCTGGCTGCGCGTCGCGGTCGGCGAGCCGTCCGGGTCGGGGACATCGGCCCAGGTGTAGCTGCCCGAGGTCGCCGTGCCGGCCCTGAGCACCTGGAGGGTGCCGGAGGAGAGGTTGCCCCAGGTGGTCGGGACGAAGCGGTAGAGGCAGCCGTTGGTCTCGTCCTCGGTCAGATAGACCACCTTGCGGACCGGGTCGGCCGCGGCCGCCTCGTGCTTGAACCTGCCCATCGCGTCCCGGCGCACGGCGGCGTTCACGCCCCAGGGGTCCGTCTCGTAGACGTATCCGAGGCTGACCTCCTCGCAGGACAGCCAGGTGTTCCACGGCGTCTTGCCGCCCGCGCAGTTCTGCCGGGTGCCGGACAGGATGCGACGCGCGCCGGTGATCGCGCCGGTCGAGGAGAACGTGACCGCGCTCGCGCCGCCCGACGGGTTGATCTCCGAGTTGGAGACGTAGATCCAGCCGGTGCCGTCGGCGTAGCAGGCACCGCCGTCCGGCGCGCTGTGCCAGGTGTACGAGGTGGAGCCGACCTTCTGTCCCGAACGGGCGATCACCCTGCTGGTGAACCCGTCGGGCAGGAGGATGCCGTTGGAGTCGGCCGGCCGGAGTGCGCCGTAGGGACCGGGGCCCGGCTGCGCGGGATCCGCGACGGCCGCACCGCGCCACAGGGTGCCGCCGAGGGCGGCTGCCGAGGTGCCGATGACCGCTCCACGCAGGAAGTTGCGACGTTCCACGTATCGCTCCAATGGGGGGACCGCCCCGCGGCGCCGGCCGGCGCCGCGGGGTCGCGCGCTGATGGAACCTAGGAGCGCCGAATTGACGGAACGCCAACGGCTGGTGACCCGCAGCGGTCGACATGCCGCCGAGCGGGTCGAGCGGGCCGGTGGCCTCGTCGTGCGCCTCTCCCTTCACGGTGCCACCACCTCCCCGGTCAGGACAGGGGCCCGGACCCGGTCAGGGCAGCGGGTCGGAATCCGAGAGGCGGAACCGCAGCCGGCAGATCACCGCGTCCGTGTCCCGCCGCACCGCGTGCGCGAGCACCGCGCCCCGCTGGTTCTGGAGCAGCCGCTGCCACAGCCGGTCCGGCTCCACCTCGGGTATCAGCACGGTGACCCGTGTGCCGGGGTGGTACTTGTACACCCGGCGCACGTACTCCGACACCGGCCGGCCCACCGTGCGGTGCTCCGAGTGCAGTTCCACCAGGTCCACGCCCGGGTTCCACCGCTCCCAGTCCCGGCGCAGCTCCCGCAGGGCCGCGCGGTCCTCCGCGTCCGCGTGGGTCACTGTCACCGCCCGTACCTCGTCACCGAGCGAGACGGCGGCGTTGAGGGCCTCGACCGTGAGCTTCGACAGATGGGAGACCGGTACGACGACGAGGGAGCGTTCGCGGTGCGGGGCCTCGGGCACCCGGCCGAGACCGAGGCGCTCGCCGATCCTTCCGTAGGCCCGGTGCACCCGCTCGAAGATCAGCACCAGCGCGGGCAGCGCGACCACGATCAGCCAGGCCCCTTCGGTGAACTTGGTGGCCGTGACCACCACCGCCCCGACTCCGGTGAGGACGGCTCCGACACCGTTCAGCACTGCCCGCCGGCCCCACCCGGGCGACCGCTCGGCGCGCCAGTGGATCACCATGCCGGTCTGGCAGATGGTGAAGCCGACGAAGACACCGATCGCGAACAGCGGCACCAGCGTGTTGGTGTCGCCGCCGGACAGGACGAGCAGGAGCGCCGCGACGGCGGCGAGCGCCAGAACCCCGTGGCGGTGGACCTCACGGTCGGCCTTCAGCCGGAAGACATGGGGGAGGTAGTTGTCGCGGGCGAGCAGCGACATCAGGACGGGCAGCCCACCGAACGAGGTGTTGGCGGCCAGCGCCAGCAGCACGACGGTGGCGAACTGCACCACGTAGAAGGCCCAGTTGTGCCCGAGTGAGGCGTCCGCGAGCTGGGCGAGCACGGTGACGCCCTCGACCGGCTGGAGGTGGAAGCGGCCGATGAGGACCGCGAGCCCGATGAGCATCACACCGAGCAGTCCGCCGAGCGCGGCCTCCGTCCGCCGGGCCCGCTGTGCCGCCGGCGCCCGGAAGGACGGCACGGCGTTGGCGACGGCCTCGACGCCGGTCAGCGCGGAGCAACCGGAGGCGAACGCCTTGATGAGCAGCAGCGCGCCGACGGTGGTGGTGTTCTCGCCCAGGACGGACGCGTGGCCGGCGGCGGCCTCGGTGGACGCCGGTGCGTCCCGGAACAGCCCTACGACGATCATGGTCAGGATCGAGCCGACGAAGACCGCGGTCGGCACGACGAACGCCCGCGCGGAGTCGACGATGCCGCGCAGATTGACGGCCGTGACCAGCACCAGGACACCGAGGCACAGCACGATCCGGTCGTCGTAGAGGGCCGGGAACGCGGAGGTGAGCGCGGCGACGCCGGCGGTGACGGAGACCGCGACGTTCAGTACGTAGTCGAGGATCAGCGAGGCCGCGGCGACCAGGGAGGTGCGCCGGCCCAGATGGGTCCTGGCGACGGCGTACGAACCGCCGCCGTTCGGGAACGCGGCGATCACCTGGCGGTAGGAAGCGACGAGCACCGCGAGCAGGGCGGCGATGGCGAGGGTGACGGGAAGGGTGAAGCCGAGTCCCACACCGCCGGCGGTGGCGAGGACCAGCACGATCGCCTCGGGTCCGTAGGCCACCGAGGCCATCGCGTCCAGGGAGAGCGCGGCGAGCCCTTGGAGCGCGGTGAGCCGGTGCCGGTCGCCCGCCTGCCGCACGGGCGGCGGGTGCGATCCGGGCACCTCGTGGGACGGGCCGCGGGAGCCGGGCGCCTCATCGGACGGCCCGGATGGACCCGAAGGACCCGAAGGACCCGAAGGACCCGAAGGACCCGACGGGCCGGGGGAGCCGGGAGGCGTGGAGAGGACGGTCATCGTGCGGGGCACCTCCGGTCGGGAACACCTCAGCGTGCGGGCGGCTCTTTCGCGCCCCGTGCCGTCTTGTCGTGTTCCTTGCGCCCGGACCCCCGGCCTTCACGGACTCTTGACGCGCCGCGTAGCGAATCCGTCAGAGCACCGCAGGCGGTGCAGACGCGGCTCCCCGGGCCGGTTTACCGTCCCGGCCATGAAAACGGGCGAGAGCGGGAACAGCGCGGGGTGCCTCCGGGCCGGCGACACGGTGGTGACGGACCGCCGCTGGGCGGCCGATGTGCGGGCCGCGGTCTTCTGCGCGGCCGCCCTGCTGGTCCTGCTGCATCTCGTGGACCTGGCGGCGGGCACGCTCGACGTGCTGCGCTCGGGGTTGTGGACCGCGCTCGCGGCCGTGCTGTTCTCGGTGCTCTTCCCGAGCCGGGTGACCGCGGGCCGGCACTGGATCGCCGTACGCGGACTGCTCGGTGAGCGCCGGGTCAGCACCGACCTGCTCACCCGGGTCGGCCACCGCGACGGCCTCAGCCCGCGGATCGTGCTCCGTGATGTGTGGGGTGCGCGGGCCGAGGTGGAAGTGGAGACCCTGGCCGCCAATCCGCTGCTGTGGCACGAACTGGACACCGGGGCCCGGCGGGCGCGTGAGGACGGACTGCTGAGCAGCGGATCCGCGGTGCTTCAGTCGCTGGCCCAACGGATCGAGTCGGACACGGCCCGGGAGGTGTTCGAGGCGTCGGGACTGCGCTGAGGCCGCCCGACGGCAGGCGCGGGGCCGTGTCCGCCGGAGCTCAGGACTTGAGCCCCTCGAACGTCACCCCGGTCAGCTGCTCCGACGCCACCCACAGCCGCTCCCCGGCCACGTCGTTCGTCGACCACGAGAGCCGCCACGACGGAGCCGGCGCACCCCGCCAGCCCAGGATCCGCGGGCCGGTGAACGAGTCCGGCCGGACGTCCGGCGCGGTGGCCGCGTACAGCGTGGGCAGCGCCCCGGACGCGGCGGACTGCGCGAAGATCCGGTTGCCGGTCCGCATGAAGCGTTCCTTGGTCTTCCGGCCCGCCATCCGCGCCCCGGCCGCCTGGAGGTTGGTGTCGGCGTAGCCGGGGTGGGCGGCGGCCGCCACGACCTCGGAGCCCGCCGCGCTCAGCCGCCTGGCCAGCTCGTGGACGAACAGCAGGTTCGCCGTCTTCGAGCGGGAGTAGGCGGTCCACGGGCTGTAGCGGCGCTCGCTGTTGAGATCGCCGATGTCGATGTTGGCCATCGCGTGCATGAAGCTCGACAGGCTCACCACCCGGGCGCCCGGTGTCTCCAGGAGCTTCGGCAGCAGCAGGCCCGTCAGGGCGAAGTGCCCGAGGTGGTTGATGCCGAACTGCGTCTCGAAACCGTCGGCCGTCACCGAGTGCGGCAGCGCCATCACACCGGCGTTGTTGATCAGCAGATCGAGCCGGTCGTGCGGGTACGAGGCCGCGAAGTCCCGTACGGAGGACAGATCCGCCAGGTCCAGCGGCCTGAACTCCACGTCCGCGCCGGGCACGTCGGCCCGGATGCCGCTCTCCGCCTCCCGGCCGCGGGACTCGCTGCGGCACGCGAGGACCACCCGCGCGCCCTTGCGGGCCAGTTCCCGCGCGGTGACGAGGCCGATACCGCTGTTGGCCCCGGTGACCACGGCCGTACGCCCGTGCTGATCCGGAATGTCGCTGGTGCTCCAGCCCGCCATCGCTGCGCCCCTCGGTGGTGAAGACCCCGGTCGGTGGTGAAGACCCTGGGGCGTCAGCGTATTGAATCGCGGGGGCGGGGAGCCACTGCCGGCGCCGGTATCGGTGTCCCGGGCCGCTCCGTGTCAGCGGATGTCAGGCGCCGCCCGCCGGGACGCTCTCCGCGAGGCGTGGCCGCGCGCGGTCCGCCGCTCCCGACGAGGGCCGGTCCAGCCGTACCTCGTAGGCCCGTACCGAGACGTCCTCGTCGTCCAGACAGCGGCCGGTCGCCAGGTCGAAGCGCTGCTTGAGCAGCGGTGAGGCGACGAAGGGTGCGCCCGCCGACGAGCCGACAAGGCCGCGGGAGAGGACCTGGGCCCCGGCGAAGGGGTCCCGGTTGTCGATGGCGTACACCCGTCCCGCGCGGTCCTGGAACAGGGCCACTTGGCGGCCGTCCGGCAGCAGCGCGGCCATACCGCGCCCCGGGGTCAGCCGGGACGCCTCGCAGACGGTGAACCACTCGCCGCTCACCAGCAGTTGGACGCTCATCGGGAACCGGCCCCTTCCAGGGTGAGAAACGTGAGGTCGGGCTTGATCTGCCCGCGCTCGGGGACGAAGCGCACGGAGGGGTCCGGGGTGTCCGGGGCGTTCACGAAGGAGACGAAGCGGCGCAGCCGGTCCGGGTCGCGGAGCGTCTCGGCCCACTCGTCGCGGTAGCCCGCCACATGCTGCTCCATCAGCGCCTCCAGTTCGTCGCACAGCCCGAGCGAGTCGTGGACGACGACGTCCCGCAGATGCTCCAGGCCGCCTTCCAGCCGCTCCAGCCAGGTCGACGTCCGCTCCAGCCGGTCCGCCGTACGGATGTAGAACATCAGGAACCGGTCGATCAGCCGCACCAGTTCGGTGTCCGAGAGGTCCTGTGCCAGCAGGTCGGCATGGCGCGGGGTCGCGCCGCCGTTGCCGCCGACGTACAGGTTCCAGCCGCTCGCCGTGGCGATGATGCCGAAGTCCTTGGACTGTGCCTCCGCGCACTCGCGCGCGCAGCCCGAGACCGCGGACTTGAGTTTGTGCGGAGAGCGCAGGCCGCGGTAGCGCAGTTCCAGATCGATCGCCATGCGGACCGAGTCCTGCACCCCGTAGCGGCACCAGGTCTGCCCCACACAGGACTTGACCGTGCGCAGCGCCTTGCCGTACGCGTGCCCCGACTCGAAGCCCGCGTCCACCAGCCGGGCCCAGATGCCGGGGAGCTGGTCGACGCGTGCGCCGAAGAGGTCGATGCGCTGACCGCCGGTGATCTTGGTGTAGAGGCCGTAGTCCCGCGCGACCTCGCCGATCACGATCAGCTTCTCCGGGGTGATCTCGCCGCCGGGGATGCGCGGCACGATCGAGTACGAGCCGTTGCGCTGGAGGTTGGCGAGGAAGTGGTCGTTGGTGTCCTGGAGTGCGGCCTGCTCGCCGTCCAGGATGTAACCGCCGTCCAGCGACGCCAGGATGGACCCGACCGCCGGCTTGCAGATCTCGCAGCCGTCCGTGCCGCGCGCCTCCTCGCGGCCGTGCGAGTCGAGCAGTTGGGCGTACGAGGTGAAGCGCAGGGTGCGGACGATCTCGTACAGCTCACTGCGGGTGTGGCCGAAGCAGCCGCACAGACCCTTCTCGCCGGACTGCGGCAGCAGCTGGCCGATGACCTTGACGCAACTGCCGCAGCCGGTACCCGCCTTGGTGCACTTCTTGACCTCGGGGAGCGAGGAGCAGGCGCAGATCTCGCCCTTGGTGACGTTGTGGCAGGAGCAGATGACAGCGTCGTCGGGGAGCGCGGACGGGCCGAGTGCCACCGGCGCACCCGCACCGGCCGGCAGCACCAGCTGCTCGGGGGAGACCGGCGGCACGCTTCCGGTGAGCGGGCGCAGCAGACCGTACTGTTCGGCGTCCCCGACGAGGACACCGCCGAGCAGCTCGCCGCCGGCGCCGACGACCAGCTTCTTGTAGACCCCGGAGCGGGAGTCGGAGTACACGACGTCCAGGCAGCCCTCCGCCGCGCCGTGCGCGTCGCCGAAGGACGCCACGTCCACACCGAGGAGCTTGAGCTTGGTGGACATGTCGGCGCCGGTGAACTCCCCCGTCTCGCCGGCGAGCGCGGCCGCCGCCGTCTCCGCCATCTCGTACCCGGGCGCGACCAGCCCGTACACGCGGCCGTCCGCCGCGAGCGCGCACTCGCCGATGGCGAACACCGCCGGGTCGGAGGTGCGGCACTGCCCGTCGACCACGATGCCGCCGCGTGCGCCGACCTCCAGGCCCATGTCCCGGGCGAGCTGGTCCCGCGGCCGGACGCCCGCGGAGAAGACGACCAGATCGGTCGCGAGGACCGAACCGTCCGACAGGGCCATGCCGTTGACCGCCCCGGCGTGGTCGACGGTGATCTCCTGGGTGCCCGTGCCCGTGTGGACGGTGAGTCCCATGCCCTCGATCGTGCGCAGCAGGGCCGCGCCGCCGCCCTCGTCGACCTGGACCGGCATCAGCCGGGGCGCGAACTCCACGATGTGCGTGGTGAGGCCGAGTCCCTTGAGCGCGCCGGCCGCCTCCAGGCCGAGCAGCCCGCCGCCGACGACGGCGCCCGTGGTGGCCGTCTTGGCGTACTCCTCGATCGCGAGCAGGTCCTCGATGGTGCGGTAGACGAAGCAGCCCTCGGCGTCCTTGTTCGGCACGGGCGGTACGAAGGGGTACGAGCCGGTGGCGAGGACGAGCGTGTCGTAGGTGAACGTCCGTCCGGTGCGCGAGGTGACCGTGCGCGCGGCCCGGTCGACGCTCTCGGCGGGGTCGTCGAGATACAGCTCGATGCCGTGTCGCCGCATGAAGTCCGCGTCGGCGAGAGCGAGTTCGTCGGGGGTGCGGCCGTCGAAGTACGAGGTCAGCCGGACCCGGTCGTAGGCCGGCCGCGGCTCCTCGCACAGCACGACGATCCGTGCGCGCCCGGTCGTTCCGCGCTCCGCGAGTGCCTCGAGGAATCGCTGGCCGACCATCCCGTGGCCGACGACCACGATCGTGGGGGTGGACATCTCAGGAGCCTCCAAGCAGGTGCAACAGCGGGGTGGAGGGGAGCGGCTCGTCGCCCTCCCAGGTACGGGCCAGTTCGCCGACGGTCGTGAGATCGCCGAGCAGGATTCCGCCGACGAGCCGGTCCCCGCGGACGACGACCTTGCGGTACGCGCCCCGGGTGGCGTCGGCGAGGCGCACGACGTCGTCGCCGGGCAGCGGGCTGGTCTCGCCGAACGCGGCCAGGTCGAAAGGTCCCTGTCCGGACAGTGTGAGCCGGGTCAGGGCGCGGGTGCCGGTGTAGCGCGCGGCCTGCCCGGTGAGGACGGACGCCAGGACGTCGGCCTGGTCGAGCGCCGGTCCGGCGAGACCGTAGACGCGCCCGTCGTGCTCGGCGCAGTCCCCGACGGCATGGATGGACGGGTCCGAGGTGCGCAGCTCGTCGTCGATGACGACGCCCGTACGGACGTCGAGCCCGGCGTCGACCGCCAGACCGACCCGGGGGCGCACCCCGCAGGCGAGGACGACCAGGTCGGAGTCGAGCACGAAGCCGTCTGCGAGCTCGACGGCCGTGCCGCGCAGACCCCGGACGCGGCACTCGGTGTGCACCTCCACGCCCAGGGCCTCGAGATGCGTACGCAGCAACAGCGAAGCTGCTGGGTCGATATGACGTTCCATCAGATATTCGCCCTGCTGGGCGAGCACCACCCGGGCGCCACGTGCCGCGAGGGCACGGGCGGCGGAGACACCGAGCAGCCCGCCGCCGACGATCACCGCGTGCAGACCCGGCCGCACCGCGGCGGACAGCGCCGCGCAGTCGTCGAGCGTACGGAACGGGTGCACTCCGTCGGGCAGTTCACCGCCGAGACCGCGCAGCGGCGGCAGGACCGGGTTCGACCCGGTCGCCAGCACCAGCCGGTCGTACGGCGTCGCCGTGCCGTCCGCGCAGTGCACGAGCCGCCGCTCCCGGTCGATGGACACGGCCCGCACACCGCGCCGCAGCGGCACGTCGGGCAGGCTGATCACCTCGGGGCCGAAGCGCCCGGCGAGCACGTCGGCGAGCAGCACCCGGTTGTACGGCGCGTGGGTCTCCTCGCCGAGCACGGTGACGGGCACACCGGCGGTGACGAGCCGGTGCGCCACTCGCGCACCCGCCGTCCCGCCGCCGATCACCACGGTCTCTGTAGCCATGTCCGCAGCCTGCGGGTCCGTTGTTACCCGTCAGGTGCTCCTCTGTTTCCCACCGGGAACGCTGCCCTCAGCGCCGTCCTGTCCCACCTGTGAGGCCCTGTGAGGCCCGCGCCGGTGGACCCGGGTCACTGTGTGCGGGTGCACGTGCGCGTCGGGGCAGGTCGGGTAGTGTTGCCGTCTCCACATCAGTGGACCGGCCGAGGAGGTGAGACCCATTACCGCTGCTGCATCAGGCGGGGTGCTCTCCCACCGTGGTCCCTCGGTCGAACCGGTTCGACCGGCCTAGGCGACCGGAGAGCGCCCTTCGGTATCCGAAAGGCTCTCATGTCGCTTTCTCCCTCCCCTCTGTCCCCGTCCGCGATCGTCACCAGGCTGCGTGCCGCGGGCTGTGTCTTCGCCGAGGACGAGGCGGAACTGCTCGTCGCCACCGCCCGGACGCCCGCCGATCTCGCCGCCATGGTCGGCCGCCGGATCGAAGGGGAGCCGCTGGAACACGTCCTCGGCTGGGCCGGGTTCCACGGTCTGCGCATCGCGGTCGACCCCGGGGTCTTCGTCCCCCGCCGCCGCACCGAGTTCCTCGTCGAGCAGGCCGCGGTCCTCGCCCGGCCCGGCGTCGTCGTCGTCGATCTGTGCTGCGGTACCGGCGCGCTCGGCGCCGCGCTCGTCGCGGGTCTGGACGGGGCCGAACTGCACGCCGCCGACATCGACCCCGCCGCCGTGCGCTGCGCCCGCCGCAATGTCCGCGCCGCGGGCGGACTGGCGTACGAGGGCGACCTCTACGACCCGCTGCCGGCCCGGCTGCGCGGCCGGGTCGACGTGCTGCTGGCCAATGTGCCGTACGTACCGACCGAGGAGATCGACCTGCTGCCCGCCGAAGCGCGGGTGCACGAGGCGCGGGTGGCGCTCGACGGCGGGGTGGACGGCCTCGACGTCCTGCGACGGGTGACCGCCGAGGCCGCGTCCTGGCTGGCCCCCGGCGGCTCGCTGCTGTTCGAGACGAGCGAGCGGCAGGCGGAGCGGGCGGCGGCGATCGTCACCCGGGACGGGCTCGGCGCGCGGGTGGCCGCCTCGGACGAGCTGTACGCGACCGTCGTCATCGGCACCCGAAGCTCAGAGGTCCCTCAAGCCTTCAGAGATGGATGGACGCCACACCCATCTCCTTCGTAGGGTCGCGGACGTGCCCGACATATCGCTGACCACGCTCCTTGTCCTCTGCCTCGCCGCCGCCGCGGCCGGCTGGATCGACGCCGTCGTCGGGGGCGGCGGACTCCTGCTGCTCCCCGCGCTGCTGCTCGGCCTGCCGGGCGTCCAGGCCGCGCACATCCTCGGCACCAACAAGGCGGTCGCCATCGTCGGCACCACGGGCGCGGCTGTCACCTATGCGCGCAAGGCCCCGGTGTCGGTGCGGACGGCTGTACGGATCGGCCTCGCGGCACTGGCGGGTTCGATGGGCGGCGCGTTCTTCGCGGCCGGGATCAGCAGCGATGTACTCCGTCCCGTGATCATGGTCGTACTGCTGGGGGTCGCCGCCTTCGTGATGCTGCGGCCCGCCTTCGGTACGGGCGCGGACGACGGCAAGAAGCCGGTCACGCGCGCCCGCACGGTCACCGCGATCGTCCTCGTCGGCGGCGGCATCGGCTTCTACGACGGGCTGTTCGGCCCCGGCACGGGCACCTTCCTGGTGCTCGCGCTCACCGCCGTGCTCCATCTCGACCTGGTGACGGCGTCGGCCACCGCCAAGATCGTCAATGTCTGCACCAACGGCGGCGCCCTCGCGATGTTCGCCTACCAGGGCACGGTGCTGTGGCAGCTGGCCGCGCTGATGGCGGTGTTCAACCTGGCGGGCGGGATGGTCGGCGCGCGTATGGCGCTCCGCAAGGGCAGCGAGTTCGTGCGGGGGGTCCTGCTCGTCGTGGTCTTCTCGCTGGTCGCGAAGCTGGCCTTCGACCAGTGGACGGCGTGATCCCCGGCGTGATCCATGGAGTGGTCCCCGGCGGGACGCCGGACGCCGTCCATGTGGCTCATGCCGGTGGTGTGCGTCGGCCGTTCGAATGAAAGGTCCCCGCTCCCGGCGGACTCGAAGGCCCATCGGGAACGGGGACATGGCGGGGACGGGGGACGGAAGCCGTCCCCCGTCAGCTGCCCTGCGAGCCGCTCGCCCGACTGCGCAGGAGCAGCGTCCCGCCGACGGCGGGTGTGGCCTGCAGGGCCACACCCCCCGCGATATGGGTTATGTCCGGGCCGGCGCAGCGGCCCGGACCCGTGGGTCCGGGG
>NZ_JBHXSL010000009.1:0-96338 GCF_042714725.1 Streptomyces sp. NPDC058685 | reverse complement strand
GCGCCCCCTCTTCTGGGGCCCGGCCCCCCGCCCGCCCCTGGCCCGTCCCCCCCGGCCCCGCGGGGGGGGGGGGGGGCCCGCCGCCCCCCCCCCGCCGCGATCTGGGTGATGTCCGGGCCGGCGCTGCGGCCGGGACCGGTGGGTCCGTGGCCGCCCGGCCCGCCACGGAGCCCGACCACCACGTCACCGGCGCCGTGGCCGCTCCCCAGAGTCCCGGCCGACGTTCCGGTGGCACCGGTGCCTATGAGGGCAGGTGCCGGCGCGAGGCCGGTCGGCAGGGGGGCGGCGGTACGCATGAGGTTCCTCCGGGAAGAACGGTGCGACTGAGGTCGTCTTCTTCGAGGTAAGGCGCAGCGCGTGTCGCACGCCTGCTGATGCCGCATCAGATATGGGCCCATTCCTGGCGTGTCGCGCTGGACAGCGGAGGTTGTCGCAGGTCAGGGCGGGCCGAGGCGAATCGCGGTCGCCCGGACTGAATGGGTGACGCGGACCTGCGCGCCGGGGGTCACTTGCTGCGGGCTGCGCCCCCGGGGCCCGCATGTCGCCGACGGCGGGCTGGGGGGGGCGTGCGTCGCGGGCGGACGCCCTTCGCCGGCGGCGGGCCGGGGCGCCCCCGGGTGGCAGGCATGGACGCCCCGCTGTCAGGGGCCCACTGCTCGCCGGCGGCCGTGGAATGGCCGGGCGTCTCCGCCCGTAGGACCCTGGACCGCGGCCGGCCCGCGTACTCCCGCCGCAGCGTCGATCCCTCACCGCGGCCGAGCGCCCCCACGGGGCACCCGCGCCCACCCACGGCCCCACACGCCCCTGCGCCCAACACCCCGCCGGCCGCAGGCCAGAACACCCCCACTTCCGTCCACTTGACCTCAAGCAAGCTTGAGGTACCACCCTCGTGCCCATGGACCTCATCACGCAGCAGAATCCGCAGACAGACCCCTCCACGGACGCCTCCCGCGTCGTCCCCCTCCGGCTCGCCGTCATCCTTGCCAGCAACCGACACGGGCGCTTCGGCCCCGTCATCGCCGAGTGGTTCCTCGTCAACGCACGGCAGCGGGAGGACTTCGCGGCCGAGCTCGTCGATCTCGGGGAGGTGGACCTCCCCACCGCCATCTCCCACGATCCCTCGCCCGCCGTCCGCGCCGAGCTCGACAAGGTCTCGCCCGTCCTGGCCCGCGCCGACGCCGTCGTCGTCCTCACCCCCGAGTACAACCACTCCTTCCCCGCGTCCCTGAAGGCGCTCGTCGACTGGCACTTCACCGAATGGCAGGCCAAGCCCGTCGGCTTCGTCTCCTACGGCGGTATGTCCGGCGGGCTGCGCGCCGTCGAGCAGCTGCGGCAGGTCTTCGCCGAGATGCATGCCGTGACCGTCCGCGACACGGTGTCCTTCCACAACGCGCGCGGCCACTTCGACGACGAGGGCCGGCACCGGGACCCGGCGGGCCCCGACGCCGCCGCGAAGGCGATGCTGGACCAGCTCGCGTGGTGGGGCCGTGCCCTGCGGACGGCCAAGTCGGCCCATCCGTACACCGGCTGAACCCGGCGGGTGGCGGGGCGCCGGCGGGGCTCCCGTACGGTGGGCCGGACCGGCCGGGCAGGGGCCGTGAGGCCCCGCCCGTGAGTACCCCCGTAGCGATCGGAGTCCGCCTGTGGCCCTGGCACTCACCGTTCTGACCACCACCGACAGCGCCGCCAAGGCGGAGGAGCTGGCGCGCGGAGCCGTGGAGGCACGGCTCGCCGCCTGCGCGCAGATCTCCGCGCCGGTCACCTCGGTCTACCGCTGGCAGGAGACGATCGAGACCGCGCAGGAGTGGCAGATCCTGTTCAAGACGTCCGAGGAGCGCTACCCGGAGCTGGAAGCGCATCTGCGGGCGGCCCACGACTACGAGACGCCGGAGATCATCGCCACCCCGGTGGTGGCCGGCGGCGCGGACTACCTGTCGTGGATCGACACGGAGACCTCGGCCCGATGAACGGCCAGGACCTGCCCTTCTTCGTCTACGGCACCCTCCGGCCGGGGGAGTGCAACCACCATCTGTTCCTGCACGGCCGCACCGCCGCCGAGGAACCGGCACGCCTCCCCGGAGCGGTGCTCTACGACGGCCCCGGCTACCCGTACGCGGTCGAGTCCCGCACCCGTGGTGCCTCCGGCGTCATGGGCGATCTGCTGACGGCCGCGCCGGGGGAGTACGGGGATCTGCTCACCGTGCTCGACCGGCTGGAGGAGTACGTCGCACCCGGACACCCGCGCAATCTGTACGAACGGGTCGCGCTCGACGTGCTGCGCCCGGACGGCACGGCGGTACGGGCGTGGGTCTACGTGGCGGCCCCCGACGTGGCCGGGAGGCTCCGCGCGCACGGCACCGCCATCCCCGGCGGCGACTGGTGCGCCCGCCCGGTCGCCTGACCCCGGCCCCCGCCGCGGCGCCCACCCTGCCGGCACCGCCACCGCCATCCCGAGGCCCGAAGGGGGCTACCCCGCCTCCCGCGCCCCGGCCCCGTCACCCACCCGCTCCACCCGGACCGCGCACACCTTGAACTCCGGCATCCGGGACGTCGGGTCGAGCGCCGGGTTCGTCACCGAGTTGACCCGGCCCTCGCCCGGCCAGTGGAACGGCATGAACACGGTGTCCGGCCGGATCCCCGTGGTGATCCGCGCCGGCCCGACCGCCCGCCCGCGCCGCGAGACGACGGCGATCCGGTCGCCCTCGACCGCCTCCAGGCGTTCGGCGAGCAGCGGATGCAGCTCCACGAAGGGCCCCGGCGCCGCCGCGTTGAGCTCGTCCACGCGCCGCGTCTGGGCCCCGGACTGGTACTGGGACACGACCCGGCCGGTCGTCAGCAGCACCGGGTAGTCGTCGTCCGGCTCCTCCGCCGCCGCCCGGTGCGTGACCGGTACGAAGCGGGCCCGCCCGTCGGGGGTGGCGAACCGGTCGAGGAACAGCCGGGGCGTGCCCGGGTGCCGGAGCGTCGCCGAGTTCTCGGGGCAGGGCCAGAACACCCCGTCCTCCTCGGCGATACGGCGGTACGTGATGCCCGAGTAGTCCGCGGGTCCGCCAGCGGACGCCCGCCGCAGCTCCTCGAACACCTCCTCGGGGTCCGCCGGGAAGCCCTTCTCGTGACCGAGCAGCGCCGCCAGTCCGCCGAGGATCTCGAGATCGCTGCGGACACCCGCCGGCGCGGACACCGCGCGGCGGCGCAGCAGCACCCGGCCCTCCAGGTTCGTCGTCGTGCCCGTCTCCTCGGCCCACTGGGTCACCGGAAGCACCACGTCGGCCAGCGCCGCCGTCTCGGAGAGCACCACGTCCGCGACCGCGAGGAAGTCCAGCGACCGCAGCCGCTCCTCCACATGGGCGGCCCGCGGCGCCGACACCACCGGGTTGGAGCCCATCACCAGCAGCGACCTCACGTCGGTACCGAGAGCGTCGAGGAGTTCGTACGCGCTGCGGCCCGGCCCCGGCAGCGACTCGGGCGCCACACCCCACACCTCGGCCACATGCGCGCGGGCCGCGGGGTCGTCCAGCTTGCGGTAGCCGGGCAACTGGTCGGCCTTCTGGCCGTGTTCGCGGCCGCCCTGGCCGTTGCCCTGCCCGGTCAGACAGCCGTAGCCGGACAGCGGGCGCCCGGCCCGCCCCGTGGCGAGGCACAGATTGATCCAGGCGCTCACCGTGTCCGTGCCCTTGGACTGCTGCTCGGGGCCGCGGGCGGTGAGGACCATCGACGATGCGGCGTCGCAGAACAGGGCGGCCGCCGCGCGCAGTTGGGGCACACCCACCCCCGTGATCCGTTCGACCAGCTCCGGCCAGTACGCCATCGCCGCGGACCTGGCCTCCTCCCAGCCGCTCGTGCGGTCCGCGATGAACGCCTCGTCCGTGCGCCCCTCGGCCACCACCAGATGCAGCAGGCCGAGCGCCAGCGCCAGATCCGTGCCGGGCCGGGGCGCGAGATGGAGGTCCGCCTGCTCGGCGGTGCGGGTGCGGCGCGGGTCGATGACGATCAACGTGCCGCCGTTCTCCCGCAGTTCGGTGAGGAAGCGCAGGGCCGGGGGCATGGTCTCGGCGGGGTTGGAGCCGACGAGCACCACACAGCCCGTCCGCGGAATGTCCTCCAGCGGGAACGGCAGCCCCCGGTCCAGCCCGAAGGCACGCTGATGGGCGGCAGCGGCCGACGACATGCAGAAGCGCCCGTTGTAGTCGATCTGCGAGGTGCCGAGCACCACCCGGGCGAACTTTCCGAGCGTGTACGCCTTCTCGTTGGTGAGCCCGCCGCCGCCGAACACACCGACCGCGTCCCGGCCGTGGGCCGCCCGGGTCCGCAGCAGCCCTTCCGCGACCCTCTCCAGGGCCTCTTCCCAGCCGGCCGGTTCGAGTCTGCCGGTGACAGCGGACCTGACCAGGGGCTCGGTCAGGCGTACCCGGGAGGAGAGCAGCGCGGGGGCGGTACGGCCCTTGCCGCACAGCGCGCCCCGGTTCACCGGGAAGTCCGGCCGCTCCACGACCTGCACCGTCTCCTCGCCGGCCCCGGGAGCGCGCAGATTCATGCCGCACTGAAGGGCGCAGTACGGACAGTGCGTCGCGGTGAGCGGGGCGGCGGGGGCGGTGAGCTCGGACATACGGCCAGCGTGCGCGGCCTCTGTTACGCCGGCCCTCGTGCCCCATTACGGCCGGGGTACGCGCCCCTCCGCATGCCCTGCCGCGCCCTGTGAGGCGCCGCCACCGCAGGCACGCCGCGGCCGGTCAGGCGCGGCGGCCCAGCAGCGCGAGCAGCCTGGCCTGGTGGCTGTGGGCCGGCGGCGGCTCGATCGGCGGGGCGAACAGCCCGGACGCCTCCAGCTCCGACGCGTACGGACTCACCTCGTCGAGCGCGAAGGCCACCAACGCGTCCGGCAGCTGCTCGGGCGCGCCGATCGCACGGGAGAGGTCCCAGCTGTGCACGACCGCGTCCGTGGTCATCTGCGCGCAGTAGGCCACCGCGGGCGTCTCGCCGTAGGAGAGCCGCACCGTACGCTCCAGCGCCCCGGGCTCCGCGAACGCCTCCCGGGCGGCGCGCGCCGCCGCGTCCCAGCTCCGGCGCGGATGTGCGCCGAGGACGTCGCCGTCGTACGCCTCGCCCACCTCGTCGAGATCCGCTTCCTCGACCACCAGATGGGGCACCCACAACTGTTCCGCGGTCAGATGGTTCACGAGATCGCGCACCGACCACTCGGTACAGGGTGTCGGATCGTCCCACTGCTCCTGGCGCACGGCGTGCACCCGGTCGGAGAAGAGCGCGAGCGCCTCGGTGTGCCGGCTGAGCAGGGTCGCCACGTCGTTTTCCATACCGATCACTGTCGCGCGCCGCGCATCCCGAAGCGAGCGGCCCGCCGTGTGTCACCCGCAGACGATCACCGTCCGGACGCGGCCAGCGCCTCGTGCACACCCTTCTCCTCGGCGCCCAGGAACCGCGGATCGGGTTTCACCGCCGCGTCCAGCGCGGCCTTGCCGGCCGCGGCCATCTCGCGGACGCCGCCGTAGTACCAGGTCGCGTCGTGCGGTTCGGAGACCCCGACGCCGTACGACTCGACCCCCGCCGAACGGCACAGCGCGACGGCCCGCCGGATGTGGAAGCCCTGCGTCACGAGCACCGCCCGGTCCACGCCGAAGATCTTCTTGGCGCGCACACAGGAGTCCCAGGTGTCGAACCCGGCGTAGTCGCTGACGATCCGCCCGTCCGGCACGCCCCGGGCGGTCAGATAGGTGCGCATGGCGTCGGGCTCGTCGTACTCCACCCGGCTGTTGTCCCCGGTGACCAGGACGACCCGCACCTTGCCCGCCCGGTACAGCTCGGCGGCCGCGTCCAGCCGGTGCGCGAGATAGGGCGTCGGCCGGCCCTTCCACAGGCCCGCCCCGAAGACCACGGCCACATCCTGCGCGGGCACCTGCGCTACGGTCCTCACCCGGCTGTCCGCCACGGCGTGCATCCAGGTCGCCGGGGCGAGAGCGAGCACACAGCCGAGCATCGCGGCCTGCACGAGGCGCCGCTGAGAGCGGCGCGAGCGGGGCAGCCCGGGCAGGCGAGGTCTGAGTCGTGATCCCTTCACACCCGGTCAGACGCGGAACGGACCGGATCGGTTCGTTCGCCCGAGGGCTGTCCTGTCGGCGACGACGAGCGGCCCTCGGTCCGGCACGACGGTCCTGACACCGGCCGCGGGGCGGCGGTGAGGCGGTGGAAAACACCTGTCACCGCCGTGCAACGGCCTCGCAATGTCGATCCGCCAGGATCTCTTCATGACGGAGCAGGTACAGGTACCAGACGGCCGGCCACTGCCCCTCGACACCACCGCTCAGCTGCTGTCACGGATCACCGACCAGCTGGGCACCCAACTCAGCCATGTGCGACTGAACGGAACCCGCAGCCCATGCCCCCGAACGAACGGCCCATCCTCGTCGCCGTCGCCCACGGCAGCCGCGAGCCCCGTGCCCTCCACACCGTCCTCGACCTCCTCGACCGTGTCCGCGAGCTGCGTCCCGGCCTCGACGTACGGCTCGGCCACATCGAGCTGAACCAGCCGCTGCTCGACGACACCCTCGCCGGTCTCGCCCCCGCACCGCACGCCCGGGACGGCGCGGCCGTCCTCGTACCGCTGCTGCTCGGCCGCGGGTACCACATCAAGCACGACCTGCCGCAGGCGGCGGCCGCCGTCCCCGGTGCGGACATCCGCATCGCCGCCCCGCTCGGCCCTCATCCCCTGCTGGTGGAGGCGCTCTGCTCCCGGCTCGCCGACGCCGGCTGGCAGCCCGGCGACGGCACCAGCCGCAGCACGGGTGTCGTCCTGGCGGCCGCCGGATCCCGCGACCCCGAATCGGCGGCCGACGCCCGCAGCACGGCGGCGATGCTCAGCGAGCGCCTCGGCGGAGTGCCGGTCGTCGCCGCGTACGCCTCGGCCGCGTCCCCCACGGTCCCGGCCGCCGTCCGCGCGCTCACCGCCCGCGGCCGCCACCGCATCGCCGTCGCCTCCTACTTCGCGGCCCCCGGTCTCTTCGCCGCCCGCAGCGCCGCCGCCACACCCTGGATCGCCGCCGCCCCGCTCGGTGCGCACCCCGCGCTGGCCCGGCTGCTGCTCCAGCGCTACGACGAGGCGCTGACCGTCCCGTACGCGGCTCAGCGGCGCGAACTCGCCTCCGCGTAGCCCACCGGGTCGACCGTCCCTCGGCCGCTCCGGTTACCTTCGGTGCATGGCAGGCACCACCAGCACCACCCCGCCCGGGCCCGGCACCTACGACGGAAACGGCCTCCACGACGACGGCTACGACGATGCGGCCTCCGCGCGCTGGGCGCCCGAGCCCGACAAGCGTCCGGGGCGCACCGCGTTCCAGCGCGACCGCGCCCGTGTGCTGCACTCCTCCGCGCTGCGCCGCCTCGCGGGCAAGACCCAGGTCGTCACCCCGGGCACCCGCAACCAGGCGTGGGACGCCAGCCCGCGCACCCGGCTGACCCACTCCCTGGAGTGCGCCCAGGTCGGCCGCGAGCTGGGCGCCGCGCTCGGCTGCGACCCCGACCTCGTCGAGGCCGCCTGCCTCGCCCACGACATGGGCCATCCGCCCTTCGGGCACAACGGCGAGCAGGCGCTCAACACGTTCGCCAAGGACTGCGGCGGCTTCGAGGGCAACGCCCAGTCGCTGCGCCTGCTGACCCGTATCGAGCCCAAGAGGTTCGTCCCCACCGACGACGGCGATGTGGTCAGCGTCGGTCTGAACCTCACCCGCGCGACGCTGGACGCCGCCACCAAGTACCCCTGGCCGCGCGGCGGTCACCCCACCGACCCCGCGTCGGTCAAATTCGGGGTGTACGAGGACGACCTGCCCGTCTTCGCCTGGGTGCGCGACGGCGCGCCGGAACACCGCAAGTGTTTCGAGGCCCAGGTCATGGACTGGGCCGACGACGTCGCCTACTCGGTGCACGACTTCGAGGACGGACTGCACGCCGGCCATCTCGACCCCGGCCTGCTGCTCGCCGAACCGGAGCGCAGCGACATCTGGCAGGTGGCGATCGGCCGGTACGTACCCTCCGACACCGACCCCGAGGAGCTCGCCGAGGCGCTGGACCGCCTCCTCGAACAGGAATGGTGGCCGCACCACTACGACGGTTCGGCCGTCGCGCAGGCCCGCCTCAAGGACGCCACCAGCCAGCTCATCGGCCGTTTCGCCCTCGCGGCCGAGGGCGCGACCCGCCAGGCGTACGGCACCGGCAGGCTCACCCGCTACGCCGCCGAGCTCGTCGTCCCCCGCGAGGCACGCAACGAGTGCGCCGTTCTCAAGGCGGTCGCCGACCGCTATGTGATGCAGCGCGCCGAGCAGGAGACCCTCCGCGCCGACCAGCGCATCGTGCTCGCCGAACTGGCCGAGGCCCTCACCGCCCGCGCCCCCGACACCCTCGACCCGCAGTTCCGCGCCCTGTTCGCCGCGGCGGGCGACGACCGGGCCCGCGCCCGGGTCGTCGTCGACCAGCTCGCGTCACTCACCGACGCCACCGCCCGCAGTCTGCACGCGCAGCTCACGGCCCGCCGCTGAGCGGCCGGAGCGGCCCGCGCGGGGTGTCCGGGATGACACGCCCGATGGTCACCCCCTCTTCCGCCATCACGCTGCGTGCGGGACGCTCGCTGAAGGCTGCGCAGCGTACAAGCAAAGAGGAGGCATCAAGTGGTCGACGCACATCGGACGTTCGTCATCGTCGGTGGTGGTCTGGCCGGGGCCAAGGCCGCCGAGACCCTCCGTGCGGAGGGCTTCACCGGACGCGTGATCCTCATCGGTGACGAGCGCGACCACCCCTACGAGCGCCCGCCCCTGTCCAAGGGCTATCTCTCCGGCAAGGAGGAGCGCGACAGCGTCTTCGTCCACGAGCCCGGCTGGTACGCGCAGGCCGATGTGGAGCTGCATCTCGGCCAGACCGTCGTCGCCGTCGACCGGGAGACCAAATCGGTCCGGCTGGGCGACGGCACCGTCCTCCACTACGACAAGCTGCTGCTGGCCACCGGCTCCGAGCCGCGCCGGCTCGACATCCCCGGCACCGAGCTCGCCGGCGTCCACCATCTGCGCCGCCTCGCCCACGCCGACCGGCTGCGCCGGGTCCTCGCCGCACTCGGCCGCGACAACGGCCATCTGGTCATCGCGGGCGCCGGCTGGATCGGCCTGGAGGTCGCCGCCGCGGCCCGCGGCTACGGCGCCGAGGTCACCGTCGTCGAACCCGAGCCCACCCCGCTGCACCAGGTCATCGGCCCCGAACTCGGCCAGGTCTTCACCGAACTGCACAAGGAGCACGGCGTCCGCTTCCACTTCGGCGCCCGCCTCACCGAGATCACCGGTCAGGACGGCGTCGTCCTCGCCGCCCGCACCGACGACGGCGAGGAGCACCCGGCCCACGACGTGCTCGCCGCGATCGGCGCCGCACCGCGCGCCGCCCTCGCCGAAGCCGCCGGCCTCGCCCTCGCCGACCGGGCGCACGGCGGCGGCATCGCGGTCGACGCGCAGCTGCGCACCTCCGATCCGGACATCTACGCCGCGGGCGACGTCGCCGCCGCGCACCACCCGCTGCTCGGCTCCCGGCTGCGGGTCGAGCACTGGGCGAACGCGCTGAACGGCGGCCCGGCGGCAGCGCGCTCCATGCTCGGCCAGGACGTGAGCTACGACCGTGTCCCCTACTTCTTCTCCGACCAGTACGACCTGGGCCTGGAGTACTCGGGCTGGGCGCCGGCCGGCAGCTACGACCAGGTGGTGCTGCGCGGGGACGCCGGCAAGCGGCAGTTCATCGCCTTCTGGCTGAAGGACCGCCGGGTGCTCGCCGGGATGAACGTCAATGTGTGGGACGTCACCGGACCCGTCCAGGACCTCATCCGCTCCGGTGCCCAGGTGGACCCGGACGCCCTCGGCGACCCGTCCGTCCCCCTCACCACCCTCACGGGATGACGGGAGCAGGCAGGAGTGTCACCGCGCCACCGTAGACTTCACGCGTGGCAGGCAGGATCAACGATGACGACGTGAAGGCGGTGCGGGACGCCGTCCCGATCGACGCCGTCGTGTCCGAGTACCTCCAGCTGCGCAATGCCGGCGGCGGCAATCTCAAGGGGCTCTGCCCCTTCCATGACGAGAAGTCCCCCTCCTTCCAGGTCAGTCCGAGCAAGGGCCTGTTCCACTGCTTCGGCTGCCAGGAGGGCGGCGACACCATCGCCTTCGTGATGAAGATCGACCATCTCACCTTCTCGGAGACGGTCGAGCGGCTCGCCGCCACGGCGGGCATCACCCTGCGCTACGAGGAGGGCGGGTACAACCCGAGCCACCAGCGGGGCGAGCGGATCCGGCTGGTGGAGGCGCACAAGATCGCGGCGCAGTTCTACATCGAGCAGCTGGAGAACAGCGCCGAGGCGGAGACCGGCCGTGCCTTCCTCGCCGAGCGCGGCTTCGACCAGGGCGCCGCCCAGCACTTCGGCGTCGGCTACAGCCCGCAGGGCTGGGACCACCTCACCCGCTTTCTGCGCGGCAAGGGCTTCAGCGACAAGGAGCTGATCCTCTCCGGTCTCTCCCAGGACGGCCGCCGCGGCCCCATCGACCGCTTCCGCGGCCGGCTGATGTGGCCCATCCGCGAGATCTCCGGCGACGTCGTCGGCTTCGGCGCCCGCAAGCTGTACGAGAGCGACAACGGCCCGAAGTACCTCAACACCCCCGAGACGGGGATCTACAAGAAGTCCCAGGTGCTGTACGGCATCGATCTGGCCAAGAAGGAGATCGCCAAGGCCAGCCGCGCGGTCGTCGTCGAGGGCTACACCGACGTGATGGCCTGCCATCTCGCAGGTGTGACCACCGCGATCGCGACCTGTGGCACGGCGTTCGGCGGCGACCACATCAAGATCCTCCGCCGGCTGCTGATGGACAACGCCACCGCCGAGGTGATCTTCACCTTCGACGGTGACGCGGCCGGCCAGAAGGCCGCGCTGCGCGCCTTCGAGGACGACCAGAAGTTCGCCGCCGAGACGTCGATCGCGATCACCCCGGGCGGGATGGACCCCTGCGAGCTGCGGCTCGCGCAGGGCGACGACGCGGTGCAGAAGCTGGTCGAGACCCGCACTCCGCTCTTCGAGTTCGCGATCCGCCAGGTCGTGCTGCGTCACAATCTGGAGACCCCGGCCGGCCGCGCCGCCGCGCTCGACGAGGCCGCGCCCATCGTCGCGGGCATCAAGAACGTCGCGATCCAGCACGAGTCGGCCGTGCAGCTCGCCGGCATCGTCGGCATCCTCGACACCCAGTTCGTCGTCAAGCGCGTGGCGCAGCTGGCCCGTTGGGCCCGGGACCGCGGCGGCCGCGGCCCGGCCCCGACGCGCCCCTCCGCCCGGCAGCAGGAGCCCCAGGCCCCCGCGCTCCCGTCCGGCCCCGCGCTCAACCTCCGCAGCCCGGCCCACCGCACCGAGCGCGAACTGCTCAAGCTGGCGCTCCAGCACCCGGGCCTGGTCTCCCCGGCGTTCGACGCGTACGGAGTGGACGAGTTCACCGCCCCTCCGTACGCCGCGGTCCGCCAGACCATCGCCGAGGCGGGCGGTGCCGAACAGGGCACGCAGGACAGCTCCGGCTATCTCGCCCGCGTCCGCGACGCCGCCTCCAACGACACGGTGCGCGCGCTGGTCACCGAACTGGCCGTCGAGGCCGTGCACTCGAAGATCGTCGACGAGACCTATGCGGGCGTCCAGCTCGTCTCGGTCCGGCTGCGTGCCGTGGACCGCCGCATCAGCGAGGTGCAGGGCACGCTCGCGCGCCTCGGCCAGCACGCCGACCCCGAGCAGCACACCGCCGTGGCGAACGAGCTGTGGGTCCTCCAGCAGTACGCCCGCTCCCTGCGCAACCGCGGCGCCGACGCCCTCTAGGGGCCGTGGCCCACGGCCCCCGGACCCCGTCCCCGTAACCGTCCGGTCACGCACGGGACTCAAAAAGTCGTCGCACGCCCCTCGTGGCAGCTGTGTGTCGTACCCCACACTGGGGGCGGTGCCTGAGTCCTCGGAGCGCGGCCGGTCCACACCGAGTGGGCCTCTCGACCCCGCGGATCCGCTCATCGTGTACGGGACGGAAAGCGGCCCGGCCGCCCCCGTCCCGCTGCCGTACGCCCCCGATCCGGCAGCGATCACCCTGGAGGTCGCCCCCGTGCAGACCCAGACCCTGACCGAGACCGAGGCTGCCGCCGACGTCTCCGCGCAGGTCCCCGCCCAGAGCCTGCCCGCACACCATCCCGAGGCCGTTCCCGAAACGGTCGCGGAGACCGTCGTCGAGGACGCAGTGGAAGTACCCGATCCGCCCGAACCCGCCCCCGCCGCCCGAGCAGACTCCGGCGGGCCGTCCTCCGACCTGTTCCGCCAGTACCTGCGGGAGATCGGCAGGATCCCGCTGCTCACGGCGGTCGAGGAGGTGGACCTCGCACGGCGGGTCGAAGCGGGCCTGTTCGCCGAGGAGCGGCTCGCGGGCACCCCCGACATCGACGACTCCCAGCTCGCCGTCGACCTCGACAAACTGGTCGTGATGGGCCGGATGGCCAAGCGCCGGCTCATCGAGGCGAATCTGCGGCTCGTCGTCTCGGTCGCCAAGCGCTACGTCGGCCGCGGGCTGACCATGCTCGACCTGGTCCAGGAGGGAAACCTCGGCCTGATCAGGGCGGTCGAGAAGTTCGACTACGCCCGCGGCTACAAGTTCTCGACGTACGCGACCTGGTGGATCCGGCAGGCCATGTCCCGCGCGCTGGCCGACCAGGCCCGCACCATCCGCGTCCCGGTGCATGTCGTCGAACTGATCAACCGTGTCGTGCGGGTCCAGCGCCGGATGCTCCAGGAGCGCGGCTACGAACCCACCGCCGAAGAGGTCGCCGCCCAGCTCGACCTGGCGCCCGAGCGGGTCGGCGAGGTGCTGCGGCTCGCCCAGGAACCGGTCTCGCTGCACGCGCCGGTGGGGGAGGAGGACGACGTCGCCCTCGGCGATCTCATCGAGGACGGCGACGCCGCGTCACCCGTGGAGTCCGCCGCGTTCCTGCTGCTGCGCGAACACCTCGAAGCGGTGCTCTCCACCCTCGGTGAGCGCGAACGCAAGGTCGTGCAGCTGCGGTACGGGCTGGTCGACGGCCGCCCGCGCACCCTGGAGGAGATCGGCCGGATCTTCGGTGTGACCCGCGAACGCATCCGCCAGATCGAGTCCAAGACCCTCAACAAACTGCGCGACCACGCCTTCGCCGACCAGCTCCGCGGCTACCTGGACTGACACCCCGGACCTCCGGGCAGCCGCGGGGCTCCCGCTCTCACTCCACCTCGACGACCGCCTGCGCGAACTGTGCCGAATACAGCCGCGCATAGGCGCCCTCCGCCGCCAACAGGCCGTCGTGCGTGCCCTGTTCGACGATCGCCCCGTTCTCCATCACCAGGATCACGTCCGCGTCCCGGATGGTGGAGAGCCGGTGGGCGATCACAAAGCTCGTACGGCCGTGGGCGAGACGTGCCATCGCCTTCTGGATCAGGACCTCCGTACGCGTGTCGACCGAACTCGTCGCCTCGTCGAGCACCAGGATCACCGGGTCGGACAGGAACGCCCGCGCGATGGTGATCAGTTGCTTCTCGCCCGCGCTCACACCCGCGCCCTCGGCCCCGTCGTCGCCGAGCACCGTGTCGTAGCCCTCGGGCAGCGTACGGATGAAGCGGTCGGCGTGCGCGGCGCGCGCCGCCTCCTCGATCTCGGCCCGCGTCACGTCCCGGGCGGCGCCGTAGGCGATGTTGTCCGCGATGGTGCCGCCGAACAGCCAGGTGTCCTGGAGCACCATGCCGATACCGGACCGCAGTTCCTCCCGCGACATGTCCGCTATGTCGACGCCGTCGAGGCTGATCCGCCCCGCGGTCACCTCGTAGAACCGCATCAGCAGATTGACCAGCGTGGTCTTGCCGGCGCCGGTCGGGCCGACGATCGCGACCGTGTGGCCCGGCTCCACCGTCAGCGACAGATCCTCGATGAGCGGCTTGTCCGGGTCGTAGCGGAAGGCGACCTTCTCCAGCGCGACGCGGCCGAGACGCCGCTCGGGGCGCCCGGCGGAGGGTGCGTCGGCCTCCTGCTCCTCGGCGTCCAGCAGTTCGAAGATCCGCTCGGCGGACGCGACACCCGACTGGATCAGGTTCGCCATGGAAGCGACCTGGGTCAGCGGCATCGAGAACTGCCGGGAGTACTGGATGAAGGCCTGCACATCACCGATCGACAGGGCGCCGGACGCGACCCGCAGTCCGCCGACGACCGCCACCAGCACGTAGTTGAGGTTCGAGACGAAGAACATCAGCGGCTGCATCACACCGCTGTTGAACTGCGCCTTGAATCCGGCCTCGTACAGCGCCTCGTTCTGCTCGGCGAAGTCCCTGGCGGACTCGTCCTGCCGTCCGAAGACCTTCACCAGGGCGTGGCCGGTGTACATCTCCTCGATGTGGGCGTTGAGCGTCCCGGTGGACTTCCACTGCTGCACGAAGTGCGGCTGTGACCGCTTGCCGACCTTCGTCGCCACGAACACCGACACGGGCACGGTGACGAGGGCGACCAGCGCCAGCAGCGGCGAGATCCAGAACATCATCGCCAGCACACCGACGATGGTGAGCAGCGAGTTGATGAGCTGGCCCATCGACTGCTGGAGAGTCTGCGAGATGTTGTCGATGTCGTTGGTCGCCCGGCTCAGCACCTCGCCGCGCTTGGCCCGGTCGAAGTACGACAGCGGCAGCCGGGACAGCTTCGCCTGGACGTCCTCACGCATCCGGTACACGGCCCGGTTGATCACCCGGATCGACAGCCGGGTCGAGACCAGCGCCAGCAGCCCCGAGATCACGTACAGCGCGAGCGCCACCAGCAGCACATGACCGACGGTGGTGAAGTCGATGCCCTCGCCGGGCGTGAAGTCCACCCCGGACAGCATGTCCGCGAGCCCGCCCTGGTCCTTGTCCCGCAGACCGTCGATCGCCTGGGACTTGGTGGTCCCCTCCGGCATGTCCCGGCCGACGACACCCGCGAAGACGAGGTCGGTCGCCCGGCCCAGCACCAGCGGCCCGACCACCGAGAACGCGACGCTCAGCACACCCGCCGCGAGCATCACCCACAGCAGTCTCCGGTCGGGCGCGAGCCGCTTCAGCAGCCGCTTGCCCGAGCCCTTGAAGTTCATGGACCGCTCGACCGGGCCCATCATCATGCGTCCACCCGGCCCGCTCATGCGGCTTCAGCCTCCGTCAGCTGCGAGAGCACGATCTCCCGGTAGGTCTCGTTTCCCGCCATGAGCTCGCGGTGGGTTCCCGCCCCCACGACCTGCCCCTCGTCCAGGACCACGATCCGGTCCGCGTCACGGATGGTGGACACCCGCTGGGCGACGATGACCACCGTCGCCTCCGAGGTCTCCAGCGACAGGGCGGACCGCAGCGCCGCGTCGGTCGCGTAGTCCAGCGCCGAGAACGAGTCGTCGAACAGATAGATCTCCGGGCGCTGCACCAGCGTCCGGGCGATCGCGAGCCGCTGGCGCTGACCGCCGGAGACGTTCGTGCCGCCCTGCGCGATCGGCGCGTCGAGCCCGCCCTCCAGCTCGCGGACGAAGTCGGCGGCCTGCGCGACCTCCAGCGCCTGCCACAGGTCCTCGTCGCTCGCGTCGGGCTTGCCGTACCGCAGGTTCGTCGCCACCGTGCCGGAGAAGAGGAACGGCTTCTGCGGGACGAGTCCCACGGTCCGGGCCATCAGCGCCGGTTCGAGTTCGCGGACGTCCACCCCGTCGACGAGCACCTCGCCGCCGGTGGCGTCGAACAGCCGCGGCACCAGACCGAGCAGCGTCGACTTTCCGCTGCCGGTCGAGCCGATGATCGCGGTCGTCTCGCCCGGCCGCGCCGACAGCGAGACATCGCGCAGCACCGGCTCCTCGGCCCCGGGGTAGCGGAACTCGGCGCCGCGCACCTCCAGATACCCCCGCCGGTGCAGCTTCCGCACCGGCGCGGCGGGCGGCACCACACTCGACTCCGTCGCCAGGACCTCGTCGATCCGCTCGGCACAGACCTCGGCGCGCGGCACCATCATGAACATGAAGGTGGCCATCATCACGGCCATCACGATCTGCATCAGATAGGCGAGGAACGCGGTCAGCGCGCCGATCTGGATGGCGCCGCTGTCGACGCGGTGCGCACCGAACCAGACCACGGCGACGGACGAGACGTTCACGACGGTCAGCACGGTCGGGAACATCAGCGCCATCAGCCGGCCGGTGGCCAGGGACACATCGGTCAGTTCCGTGTTCGCCCCGCGGAAGCGGTCCTTCTCGTAGCCGTCCCGGACGAAGGCGCGGATCACGCGGTTGCCGGTGATCTGCTCCCGCAGCACCCGGTTCACCGTGTCCAGCCGCTCCTGCATGGTCCGGAACAGCGGCCGCATCCTCTTGACGATCAGCGACACCGCGATGCCGAGCACCGGCACCACCGCCAGCAGCACGGTGGACAGGGTCACGTCCTGGCCGAGCGCCAGCACGATGCCGCCGACACACATGATGGGAGCCGACACCATCAGGGTGAACGCCATCAGGACCAGCATCTGCACCTGCTGGACGTCGTTGGTCGTCCGTGTGATCAGCGACGGTGCTCCGAAGCGCCCGACCTCGCGGGCCGAGAAGCTCTGCACCCGGTCGAAGACGGCCGCCCGCACGTCCCGTCCGAGGGCGGACGCGGTCCGCGCCCCGTAGTAGACGGCACCGATGTTGCAGGTGACCTGCACGAGACTGATGCCGATCATGAGTGCGCCGAGCCGCAGAATGTAGCCCGTGTCACCCTTCACGACACCGTTGTCGATGATGTCGGCATTGAGCGTGGGCAGATACAGAGTGGCGCTGGTCTGCAGCAACTGCAGCGCCACCAGCAGGGCGATGGGTCGTGTGTACGGACTCAGATGGGTCCGCAGCAGTCGTATCAGCACGCGCTGTCTCTCGGGCTCGGCAAGATCGGGGGGTCACCCCATCTTGCGGCACTCCGCCCCCCGAACCCCACGGGTTTGATTCAAAGCAGGGTCAAGATGTCGGGCCGAAGGCGCCGGGGTGCAACTGCTCCCGGGTCGCGGTGTACTGCTGGCGCACGGCCTGACCCACCGCCAGTTCGTCGCCCGGCTCGAAGAGCTGCGCCGCGGCGTCCTGCCAGATCGGCGGGGACGCGGGGGACAGCATCCCCCGCGAGGCCCCGAGCGCCCAGGCCGCCTGCCGTGCCGCGCCGAGTGCCGCGTAGTCGGCGGGCTGCGGCACGACCACCTGTGCGCCGAAGATCCCGGGGGCCGCGGACTGCACGGCCGGCAGCTCGGCGCTCGCACCCAGCAGAAAGACCCGGCGCACCTCGACGCCGCGGGCGCGCAGTACGTCCATCGCGTCGGCGAGCGAGCAGAGCATGCCCTCGAAGGACGCCCGCGCCAGATGCTCGGGTCGCATCGACTCCCGGCGCAGACCGGTCAGGGTGCCCGCGGTGTGCGGCAGTTGGGGGGTCCGCTCGCCCTCCAGATAGGGCAGCAGGACCAGCCCGGAGGAGCCGGGCGTGGACTTCATGGCCAGCGCGGAGAGTTCCTCGAGGCCGTCGACCCCCAGCAGGTCGGCGGTGCCGCGCAGGGCCCGTACCGCGTTGGAGGTGTGCACGACCGGCAGATGCATGCCGGTCGCGTCCGCGTACGACGTGATCATTCCGCTGGGATCGGCCAGCGCCTCGTGGTGCACGGCCATCACGGAGCCGGAGGCCCCGAGCGAGACCACGGCGTCGCCGACGCCGACGCCGAGACCGAAGGCGGCGGCCATCGTCTCGCCGGTGCCGGCGGAGATCAGCAGACCTTCGGGAGTGGTGCCCGCCGCTTCGGCCGGGCCGAGCACCTCGGGGAGCGCGCACTGATGGCCGAGAGCCAGCTCCACCAGGTCGGGACGGTAGGAACCGGTGCCCGCCGACCAGTACCCGGTGCCGGAGGCGCCACCACGGTCGGTGGTCCGGCGGACCGGCCGGCCGAGCAGCTGCCACACCAGCCAGTCGTGCGGCTGGAGCACCGCGGCCACGCGCTGGGCCGCCTCGGGCTCGGAGCGCGCCATCCAGCGCAGCTTCGCCACCGGGTGCGCGGCCTGCGGCACCGAGCCGACCGCCTCGGCCCAGGGCTGACGCCCGCCGAGTGCGTCGATCAGATCCGCCGCGGCGACCTGCGCGCGCTTGTCGTTGCCGAGGAGCGCGGGCCGGACGAGTCCGCCCTGACGGTCCAGCGGGACCATGCCGTGCTGCTGGGCGGAGACGCCGATGGCCTGCACACCTTCGAGCAGGCCACCGGCCGCCGCCTCGCCGAGCGAGAGCAGCCACGCCTGCGGATCGGCCTCGGTGGCTTTGGGCTCCACCGGATGCGGGGCATAGCCCTGCCGCAACACGGCACCCGTGTCCGCGTCACAGACGACGATGCGGGTGAATGCAGACGAACTGTCCAGACCGGCGACTATCCCCATGGGGAAAGATTCTGCCGCACATGTGGAGCGGCGGCGTCACGTGTTGGTCGTTCCCCATTCGTCCTCCCTGCCGGAGCTGCGCTCCCGCAGGGACCTGACCCGCTCGGAGACCGAGTCCGGCATCCGGTCCCCGACCTTGTCGCTCACCGCGTGGAAGGCCTTGCCGGCCACCTCGCGACCGTTGTGCGCCGCAGACTCCGCGGCATTGCGCACGGCGGGGTTCTGCGACAGCTGGCGCACGGACTTCTTCAGCTGCTCGTAGCGCTCACGGCCGGCCCGTGTGCCGATCACATAGCCGACAGCCAGTCCGACGACGAACGTGACCTTGTACCGCATGTCTGCCACCCTTCCCTTACGTCGGTGCTGGGCGCCTACCCGTGATCGCCCCTGATCACCCGGGGGCATACCGATTGGCGGAGCACCCCCCTGCTTGCGCTAATGTATGTGTCGCAGCGAGCGCACGCCCTCCGGGACGCCCGGGTTGGGTACGTTCGGTGCACACGCAGCAATCCCCTGTAGCTCAATTGGCAGAGCAGCCGGCTGTTAACCGGCAGGTTACTGGTTCGAGTCCAGTCGGGGGAGCGCGATCCCCTGTAGCTCAATTGGCAGAGCATTCGGCTGTTAACCGGAGGGTTGCTGGTTCGAGTCCAGCCGGGGGAGCAGATACCGGAACAGGACCCCGTCGAGGGGTCCTTTTTCGTGTGCCCGGAGGCTGATCGACATCTCCTGGAACCGGGCAGCAGGCAGCGCAGTCCTCATGGTTGGGCGTTGCCGACCATCCGAGGCAGGAGATCGTATGAGCGGCTATGCTGCGGCAGACGGCGCGCACATTTGTGCGCGACGCGCCGTTAGGGGCGGTAGCTCAGCCGGTTAGAGCAGCGGACTCATAATCCGTCGGCCGTGGGTTCGAGTCCCACCCGCCCCACCGCACGCCGCGGGTGCAGGAACGTTCTCACCTGCTGTACCGCTGATCGATCCCAGAGGATCTTTCCCCGTCACGGGGCTAAGGTCGGCGCGTGAGCCGAACCGAGGAGCACGTCGAGGGCGCGGGGCCGTTCACAACCCGCCTGACCTGGCGGCTGTTGGACGGCGGTACCGCGGTCTGGGAATCGCGTCCGGCACGCAAGCGCGGTCTGCTCACCGTACGGGTCGCGGGCGAGCCGGAGCCCCGTTCCAGAAGAGCGGACAGTGTGTCGGTCGGCCGCTTGCGCCGGCTGAATGCCATCGCCGCGGGTGCGTTCACCGTCGGCGGCGCCCTGTTCGCCCTCGGGGCGGGGATCGCTCAGTTCGGTCCGCCCGGCGCGACGGGCGCCTGGGTCTACTTCGTCGGCGGCCTGTTCTTCAACACCGGCGGTTACGCCTCACTGCTCCAGGCGGTCAACGCTCCCCGCCGGGACAGCCGGGCCGGTGCGCTGGCCGCACAGCGCTGGAAATGGTGGAGCTACGAGCCCCAGCGGATCGATTGGCTCAGTACCTTCCTGCTGTTCGTGGGAACGCTGGTGTTCGGCATCAATCTGCTGAATTCTCTGCTGCAAGGGCTCTCGGTCCAGCAGGTGAACCGGCTGATCTGGGCCCCCGACATGGTCGGGTGCATCCTGTTCCTGATCTCGGGGCACCTCGCCCTGGTCGAGGTCTGCCACGGCCGGCCGGGCGTCCGTCCCCGGGACCTCGGATGGTGGATCGTCGCGGTCAATCAGCTCGGATCCGTCCTCTTCCTGGTTTCGGCACTGGCTGCCTTCACGCACCCCTCGACGGGAAGCGTGGTGAACATCGTCGTCGCCAACTGGGGAACGCTCACGGGAGCGGCGTGCTTCTTCGTCGGCGGCCTGTTCCAGTTCTTCGAGCATCCCTGACCGAAGCAGCACCTGTGTGCCGGGCGTCTTCGGTCGTCGCGACTGCGTGGGAGCGAACCGCTCGCCCACATGGGTCCGCGGCACGCCCTGCCGGGCAGCTCACCTCCAGTTGTCGGAACCGGGATTGCCGCCCGCCGCCAGAGTCGCGAGCCGGTCCACGTAGTGCGTCCACCCCTCCTTGTGCGCGGCGCATGCCTCGGGGGTCGGCAGGCCGCTGTGGACGAGACGGAGCAGGGTGCCGTCGGGCACCGGTTCGAGCGTGATGTCGACCGTCGTGGAGCCGGGCGGGATGGACAGCGCGCCCTCGGTCCAGCCCCATGTGAAGACAAGGCGTTCGGGCGGATCGATCTCGACGAAGCGGCCCTCGGCGACGTTGTCGCCGACGATGTTCGTCCGGTAGGCGCCGCCGGGCTCGAAGCTGAACCGGCCGTCCTTACCCATCCAGAGCAGCCACTTGTTCCGGTCGGTGAGGAAGGAGAACACCGTCTCGGGCCGGGCGGCTATGGGCCGTTCCAGGGTGACCACGTCAGTACTCACGGCCTCGTCCCTTCGGACGTGTCGGACATGTGCCGTCTTGACGCAGCGTAACCAGGCCTCGGCCCCCGGGCACCTTCGGATACCGGGGGGTGGCCGCGTTTTCGGGCTCCTTGGGGCATCATCCAAGGAGGCTGGCATTTGCTACGGAAACGCAGCTTGCACCTTGTAGATGCGGCTCCGTGGCGCCTAACGTGGCGCACATGCAGTCCTACACCATCGGCCAGGCGGCCCGTCTGCTGGGCGTGAGCCCCGACACCGCGCGCCGCTGGGCGGACGCCGGAAGGGTCGCGACCCATCGCGACGACAGCGGCCGCCGCCTCATCGACGGCCGGGACCTGGCCGCGTTCTCGATCGAGGTCGCCCAGAGCGGCGCCGGCGAGGAGGACGTCTCCTACACCTCGGCCCGCAACTCCTTCCCCGGCATCGTCACCGCGGTCAAACTCGGCGACGTCGCCGCCCAGGTCGACATCCAGGCCGGGCCGCACCGGCTCGTCTCGCTGCTGACCAGGGAGGCCGTCGAGGAGCTGGGGCTCGAGGTCGGCATGCAGGCCACCGCCCGCGTGAAGTCGACCAGCGTGCACATCGACCGCGCCTGACCGCTTCTCCCGCTCGTCCCGTCCCACCGGGCCCTCCGGATCGCTCCGGATCGCCCGTCGCCCCGCAGCGGCGTCGCCCGTCACCGGCGCGGACTGCTCCGAACGCATCACCAGGAGTGCCACCGCATGACTGCCTCGTCCTTCCCCTTCACCCGCCGCCGTACCGCGGCCGCCCTGCTGACGGCGGCCCTTCTCGTACCGCTCGCCGCCTGTGGCAGCGACGACACGAAGGGCAGCCCCGCGGCCGAGGGCACCACCGCCTCCGGGACCGCCGCGGCGGATCTGACCGTGCTGGCCGCCTCCTCGCTCACCGATGTCTTCAAGAAGGCCGGGGCGGCGTACGAGAAGTCCCACCCCGGGACGAAGATCACCTTCTCCTTCGCCGGCTCCCAGGAGCTGGCCGCCCAGGTCAAGCAGGGCGCGCCCGCCGACGCCCTGGTCACCGCCGACACCAAGACCATGGACGGGCTGAAGGCCGACACCGGGAAGCCGACCGTCATCGCCAGGAACCGGCTGGTCATCGCGACCCGTGAGGGGAACCCGGAGAAGATCGATGAGCTGAAGGACCTGGCCGACAGCAAGCTGAAGGTCGTGCTGGCCGCGCCCGAGGTGCCGGTCGGCCGCTACAGCAAGAAGATCCTGGACGCCCAGAAGATCACGGTGAAGCCCGTCTCCCAGGAGCCGAACGTCCGGGCGGTGCTGAGCAAGGTCGAGCTCGGCGAGGCCGACGCCGGACTCGTCTACAAGACCGATGCCTCCACCGCGGCGGACAAGGTCGACGCGGTCGAGATCCCGGACGCGCAGAACGCCGTCGCCGCCTACCCGGCGGCGACGCTGAAGTCCTCCGAACACGCGCAGGCCGCGGCGGCGTTCGTGCAGTGGCTGAGCACGCCCGAGGCGCAGAAGATCCTTCAGGAGGCGGGCTTCCAGCAGCCGTGACCCTCTCGCGCGGCTGCCCGGGCCGGGGGCCGGGCAGCCGCGTGACCGGCCACGGAAGGCCCTGCGGACACGACCCAGCACTCCAGGAACCCCGATGAAACGCTTTCGCATCCGCGCCGACGACGACGCCCCGGGTACGGACGGGCGCCCCGCCGCCGCTGCCTCCCCGACGGCCGGCGGGCGCTCCTCCGGGATGCGCACCCCCGTCGCACTCGCCGTGCCCGCGCTGCTGGCGATCGCGTTTCTGCTGATGCCGCTGATCGGCATCCTCGCGCGTACCGAATGGGCGGGCCTCGTCACGCATCTGACCAGCCCGGGGGTCACGGAGGCGCTCCGGCTGTCGCTGCTCGTCTCCTTCTGGGCGCTCGGCCTGTCCCTGGTCCTCGGAGTGCCGCTCGCCTGGCTGCTGGCCCGGGTCGAGTTCCGGGGAAAGGTGCTCGTCCGCTCCCTGGTGCTGCTGCCGATGGTGCTCCCGCCCACCGTGGGCGGTGTGGCCCTGCTGCTCGGGTTCGGGCGCCGCGGACTGCTCGGGCCCTGGCTGGAGGGCACGTTCGGCATCACCCTGCCCTTCCACACCTCGGGCGCGGTGGTCGCCGCGACCTTCGTCGCGATGCCCTTCCTCGTCATCAGCCTCGAAGGCGCGCTCGGCGGACTCCGCCCGGCCTACGAGGAGACGGCCGCCTCGCTCGGGGCCTCTCCGGTACGGGTGTTCCTCACCGTCACGCTGCCGATGGTCGCCCCGGGCCTGATGGCCGGCGCCGCCCTCACCTGGGCCCGCGCGCTCGGCGAGTTCGGCGCGACCATCACCTTCGCCGGAAACCTCCCGGGCTCCACGCAGACGCTGCCGCTCCAGGTGTACCTGCTGCTCCAGGACCGGCCCGAGGCGGCGACCTCCGTGTCCCTGCTGCTGCTCGCCATCGCCATGGCCGTACTGATCGCTCTGCGGGGGCGGTGGACGGGTGGCCCGACGGCGGTTCGCTCCCCGGGGCGTTCGGCGGGCCGGCGCAGTGCCGTCGACGCCGCCGACCCCGTGGTGCCGATGGGCGCGGGCCCCGAGCCCGTTCCCCTCGCCGAGGAACTCCCGCGGGAGATCGCGCAGGTGCGGCAGGACTGCTCGCTGGAGGCGGAGGTCAGCGGCTTCGTCGAGCTCGCGCTGAACGCCGGACCCGGTACCACCGTCGCGGTCGTCGGCCCCAACGGCGCGGGCAAGACGACCCTGCTGCGCGCCCTGCTCGGGCTCACGCCGCGTGCCCATGCCGCACTCCGGCTCGGCGGCGCGGACGTGACCGGGCTGCCTCCGCACCGGCGGGGCGTCGCCTGGGTGCCGCAGAGCGGCGCGCTGTTCCCGCACCTGAGCGCGCTCGGCAACACCGCGTACGGGCTGCGCGCCCACGGTGTCCCGCGCGCCGAGGCGCGACGCAGCGCCCAGGCGTGGCTGGACCGGCTCGGGGTGGGCGGGCTCGCGCACCGCCGGCCCGCCCAGCTCTCCGGAGGTCAGGCCCAACGAGTGGCCCTGGCGCGGGCGTTGGCGGCCCGGCCGCGGCTGCTGCTGCTCGACGAGCCGCTGGCCGCGCTCGACCAGACCACCCGCGCCCATGTGCGCCACACCCTGCGCCGGCACCTGGAGGGTTTCGGCGGTGTCTGTCTGATGGTGACCCACGACCCGGTCGAAGCAGTCTCGCTCGCCGACCGGGTACTCGTCCTGGAGGAGGGGCGCGCACTCCAGGACGCCCGGCCCGCGGAGGTCACCCGGCACCCCCGCTCCCCGTGGGTGGCCCGGATGCTGGGCCGCAACGCCTGGACCGGTACCGCCGACGGAAACGGACTGAGGCTGCCGGGCGGCGGTTTCCTCGTGATCGCCGAGCCGCTGCCGGCCGGTACCGAGGCACTGGCCGTCATCGCCCCCGAGGCCGTTTCCGTGCACCGGGAAAAGCCGGGTGGCAGTCCCCGGAACGTGTGGCCCGGCACGGTCCGGGAAATCACCGCGACGGGCAGCCGTTTGCGTATTCTCGTCACTTCTTCTCGGGCCCCGGACCTGGTGGCGGAGATCACTCCCCAGGCGGCCGCCGAACTCGGGCTGGCGGACGGCACTTCCGTTTGGACAAGCGTCAAGGCGACCGAGGCAGTCGTCGTCACTTTGTGACCCTCCCCGATCTGTCGGGCCACATCCCAACCGCCCTGAGTTCGCCCGAACGGCCAGTAGTACCAGGGGAGTTGGCGAGAAGCCGACGCGCTGTCGGTATTCGACAACTCGATGCTCGAACGAGAGGTCCGCTGCACTCTTGTCATCGGGGAACCAGTCAACTCCGCGCAAGACCGGAGCAGTTCTTTTCATTCCCGTCGAGGGCCCGAATGGCCGCGGTTCGAGAACTCTTGTTCAGTGCCCGGCGGTTGTGCCAAGGTGAGCTTCCTCACGTCCGAACATGGCAACTTTTGTTCAACCGTTCGAATGGATCGCGGTACAGACCAAGTAGGCGCGCACCACCTTTCACCAACCGGAATCCCCGGCCGATTACGGGCCGGGGACGGCACTGCTCAACCCCCCACCGCATTGCCCTGGATGGAAAGACGTCTCATGCAGAAGCCCCGCACTCAGGGTCCCGTCCCACCTGCCCGCACCGGTCTCGACCCCGGGGGCTCCGACGAAGGCCTCGCTGCCGAGCTGCGGAGCGGCGACGGCGACGCCGAGACCCGCTCGGTGGCCGTGCTGCTCGCGAGGCACTGGCAACCCGTCTTCGACTACGCGTCGATCGGCACCCCTTCGGCCAAAGCGGCGTCCATGCTGGCCACGGCGGCGTTCAACAAGGTGCTCGAAAATCTGCGGCACGCGCGGACGACCGCCGCTCTGCGGCCCCTTCTGCTGCTCACGGCACGGCAGACCGCCAAGGCGTGGGCGGCCGACGAGCGGGTCACCGCCCTGCCCGAACTACGGAATCCCGAGACGGGCCGCACCGTACCGGTCGACATGTTCACCCTGGCCGAAAACCGGGCCCTGGTCGCCAGGTCATTCCAGGCAATGCCCGGCCCCGCCCAATGCCTCCTGTGGCATGTCGAGGTGGAGGCAGAGGGCATATCCGTACCGGCCGGTTTGCTGGCAACAGATCCGCGCACCGCGGCCGGGCAGCTCGATCAGGCACGGGAAATCTTCCGGGTGGGCATCCTGCGGTCCCATCTCGAACTCGCGCAGGACAAGGAATGCCGCCACTACAACCGGCTGCTCGATGTATCCCTGCGCCGCGGCGGCACGCTGATACCCGACATCCAGGCGCATCTGGCCACGTGCCGGCACTGCCGATTCGCCGCCGAACAGCTCGACCACGGAGGCGGCCGGCTCGCCCTGCTGCTGGCCGAGGGACTGCTCGGCTGGGCCGCCCAGCCCTATCTCGATTCCCGGCCCGCCCGGAACAACGCCCGCTACCAGGCACGGGCGGCCGCCGTGCACGGCCCGGTACGCGGTCCCGGCCGGCACTCGCGCGGCGGACACGCCCGCACGCTGTTCCCTCTCACCTTCCGGGGCCGCCGGATCACCCTGCCGCAGCGCGGCCGGGGCGCCGTCCTCACCGGTCTCGGCGTCGTCGCCGGTCTTCTGGTCGTCGCGACCCTCGTCAGCCAGCTGTGGGTGGACGACGGCAGCACCGCGGGTCCGCCCGCCCCGGGCGGCTCCGTCTCCGCGCCCCCCGCACCGGGTGGCCGGACCCCGGCCACTCCGGGCCCGCAGCCGTCGACGACCTCGGCCGCCCACCCGACCGGGCCCTTCAGCACACGACTGCGCAACACCGTGGCCGGTCTGTGCCTCGACATCCGCGACCGTCGCGCGCAGTTCGGCACCGAGGCCACGATGGCCGCCTGCACCACATCGGTCACCCAGCAGTGGGTCTACGAGAACGACGGCCTGCTGCGCAGCGGCGCGGCCCTCGAACTGTGCCTGAACTCCCACGAGCTCGACGGTGTGCTCGTGCTCGGTTCCTGCCCCGAGTCCTCGGCGCCCGACGCGTCCGACGTCCGGTACGACCTGACCATCCAGGGCCATGTGGTCCCCCGCTGGAACGAGTCGCTGGCGGTCGTCCCCAGCTCCACCGGGGCGGGGGCGCCGGTCGTGGTCAAGGTCCGCGACGGTTCGGCGGCGCAGCAATGGGCGACGGACAACGTTGCCGTCGGCACACCCAGGATGCGTCCGAGCGCCGACGCCCCGAACACGCAGGAGGTCAACGGGCCTTCGGGGCGCGGCAGTTCGTCAGCGCCGGCGGACGGTGAGCGGCACACCTCGGAGGGGCAGACGCGCCAGGGCGTGCCGAACGCCGATCTGCGCAGTGTCAGCGACGACGGGGGAGCGGCGGGACCGCCCGGCACCGCTCAGCACGCCGCCACGCTCCCCGGCCTGGAGCCCGCGCTCCAGCAGCTGCCCGCCGTCGTGGGAAGCCTCGTCGAAGCCGTGGACCACGACCTTCTCGAACCGGCCGGATCCCTCCTCCGTACGGAGGAGGCCACTCCTGCCGGCGGATGACGAGCGGCGGGCCCCGGCCGGGCAGAGTGGTCCCCGCAGGTTCCGGGGGAATGCGCGAGCCGGGGCCCCACCTCGGGGGCGGGGCCCCGGCTCGCGCATCCACACCGGGTGACGGTCACAGCGCGACGAACCTTCCGTGGCGGCCGGACGCCGCCGGCCGGCCCGGTCAGGAGAACGTGGGCATCTCACCCTTGGTGTTCTGCAGATCGATGACCGAGAAGACCGCGCCCTGCGGGTCCGCGACCGTCGCCGACCGGCCGAAGGGGCTGTCCGCCGGATCGTTCAGCAGCCGTCCGCCGAGCTTGACCGCCGCGGTCACCGCCGTGTCGCAGTCGGACACGGCGAAGTAGACGTTGGCGAACGGCGGGAGTCCGTCGGACGCGTCCTCCTCCGTCTTCTGCCGTCCCGCCACCGGGGCACCGCCGATGCTCCACAGATGGAAGTCCACGTCGTCGACGTCCATGCGCTGGACCTCGAAGGGAAAGACGGACGGGAAGAAGGAGTCCGCCTTGCGCGCGTCACGGGTGTGGACGTCGACCCAGGCGTAGGCGCCGGGCTCCCCGGTCTTCTCGAAGCCCTCGTGGGCGGCCGCCTGCCAGGCACTGAAGAACACACCGCTCGGGTCCTGGGCGCTCACCATGGTGCCGAACCCGCCGACCTCCATGGGCTCCATCATCAGGGTGCCGCCGTACTCCCGGATCCTCGCGGCGGTCGCGGCCGCGTCCGGGGTGGCGAAGTAGAGGTTCCAGGCCGCGGGGCTGTCCATGCCCGGCATCTGCGGGGAGAGCGCGGCCACCGCCTTCCCGTCCGAGTAGGCCTGGGTGTAGTCGCCGTACTCCTCCTGGCCCTCGCCGAAGGTCCAGCCGAGGAGGTCGGCGTAGAAGCTCTTCGCGGCCTCCAGGTCGAGGAACATCGCGTCCGCCCAGCAGGGCGTGCCTTCCGGTCGTACGGCCATGGGATCCCTGCCTCCCGTCGACGGGCGTGCTGTCCCCTCACGCTATTCGTCCCCGAAGACCCCCGCGCGGCGAAGCGGGAACTCCACGCCTCCCAGAAAATGTAAGGGGCTTGCCGGGCCACGGTCATAGACTTCCCGCCATGCCGCAGACCAGCCCCGCCCCCTCCGTGCGCCCGCGAATACTCGCCGACCTCACCCCGCTGCGCACCTCCGTCCACTACCGGCGGCTCTGGTTCGGCAACACGATCTCCTGGATCGGACAGGGGATGACCACCCTCGCGATCTCGCTCCAGGTGTACGACATCACCCGCTCCACCTTCGCGGTGGGGCTGGTCGGACTGTGCTCGCTCGTGCCGTTGCTGGCCTTCGGTCTGTACGGCGGCGCGATCGCGGACACCGTGGACCGGCGCCGGCTCGGGCTCATCAGCGCGAGCGGCTCAGCGGTGCTGTCGGCGGCTCTGGCCGCCGCGGCGTTCGCGGACTTCCACCATGTCTGGTTCCTGTACGGCGTGGTCGCGTTCCAGTCCGTGTGCGCCGCCGTCAACTCCCCGGCGCGCAGCGCGATGATCCCCCGACTGCTGCCGGTCGAGCAGCTGCCCGCGGCCAACGCCCTCACCTCGATGACCATGACGTCCGGGACGCTCATCGGCCCGATGCTCGGCGGGCTCGTCGTCGGGTTCGCCGGATACCAGACCGCGTACGCCATCGACGCCGTCGCCTTCTCCGCGTCCCTGTACGCGATGTGGCGGCTGCCCTCGATGCTGCCGGACCGTGCCGAGGGCGCGAAGAAGGCATCCGTCCTGGAGGGACTGCGGTTTCTGGCGACCCGGCCGAATCTGCGGATGACGTTCTTCTCCGACTTCTGCGCCATGATCCTGGCCCATCCGCGCGCGCTGTTCCCCGCCGTGGCCGTCCTCTGGTACGACGGCGACGCCCGCACCGCGGGCCTGCTGGTCGCGGCCCCGGCCCTCGGCGCGGTGCTCGGCGGGGTGTTCTCCGGCTGGCAGGGGCGGATCCGGCGGCAGGGGCTCGCGATCCTGCTCGCCGTCGGGGCCTGGGGTGCGGCGATCGCGGTCTTCGGGCTCACCCGCAATCTGTGGCTCGGGCTGTTCTTCCTCGGCCTCGCCGGGTTCGCTGACGCCATCTCGATGGCGTTCCGCAGCACCATGCTCCAGGCGGCCGTGCCCGACGAGTTGCGCGGCCGGCTCCAGGGCGTGTTCCTCGTGGTGGTCGTGGGCGGGCCGCGGCTCGGCGACTTCCTCGCGGGCAGCGCCGCGGATCTCAGCTCGCCGTCGGTGACGGTGACCGGCGGGGGGATCGCCTGTGTGCTGGCGGTCTCGCTGCTGGCACTGCGCTGGCGCGGCTTCGCCCGGTACGACGCACGGGACCCTCAGCCGTAGGCCCGCCCGAGCGGCGGGCCCGATGTCATTCCCGCGGGGCGACGATCCCGCGGACGACGCCGAGTTCGACCAGATCCTGCGGACGCAGCCGCAACTGGTCGGCGGTCCCGGGCACCTGCTCGGGCCGCCGCTTGAGGATCGCGGCGGCGAGCTCGGGCGCGATGACGGAGAAGTAACTGTCGGGGGTGGCCCAGGTGTTGCCGGGTGCGGCCAGGGCGAGGGCGCCGCCCGAACCGCCTTCACCGATGAGGAGGCTGGTGACCGGCGTCCGGGCTTCGGCGACCGCGGCGAACAGCTCGGCGATGGCGGCGCCCGCGCCGGAGCGCTCGGCCGCGGCGTCGTTGGCGGCGCCGGGTGTGTCGATGAGGGTGAGCACGGGGAGCCCGAGCCGGCCGGCCATGCGCACGACGCGTGCGGCGGTGCGGTAGCCGGCCGGGAGGGTGGCGGTGCCGCACTGTGCGACGAAGGCGACGGCCCGCCCCTCGTGCGTCCCCACCCCGCAGAGCATCCCGGGGTCGACCCCGCCGCACCGGTCGCCGCTGAGGGTCCTGCGCCGGCCGAAGTACGCGTCGAGATAGGCCCGGGCATGGGGACGCCCCGGTGCGCGGGCCTGGGTGACGGCGTCCCAGCCGGTGCGAGGGAGGGACGGCGCCCCGAGCGCGAAGGGGAGAGGCGCGGGACCGGACGGGGCCGCCCCCGTCTCCGCTCCACCGCCGACAGGTTCCACCGTGTCCGAGCGGCCCCGACCGGCCGCGTCCAGGGGCGCACGGTCCTCGTCCGCCTCGAAGCGGGCCCGGCCCGCACCCCCGGCCGCCGCCACCCAGAACGACACCGCCTCCCGCAGGTCCTCCGGCGCCACGATCTCGTCGATCTGGCCCGCGGCCAGCTGTGCCTCCGCCGTGTACGCCGACGGGTCCGCGTCCTGGGGCCGCACACGGGAGCCCGCGAAGCCGACCTGGGCCGACGGGAGGGCCAGGATCACATCCGCTCCCGCGCCCAGCGTCGCCCATCCGCCGCCCGTCGTCGGATCGCGCAGGACCGCGATCTGCGCCACTCCCGCGGCACGCAGCCGCACCGACGCGGCCGCCACCCGCTGGAGCTGGGTCAGCGCGATCATGCCTTCCTGCATCCGGCTGCCGCCTGTCGCGATCAGCGACACCAGCGGACTGCCCAGCTCGCGGGCCCTGTCGTACGCCGCCTCCAGCCGGTCGCCGGCCCGGCTGCTCAACGAGCCGCCGAGGAAGCCGAATTCGAAGGAGATCACCACACACGCACGGCCGCCCACCGTGGCCTCGCCGTACACCACGGACTCGGTGGACCCCGTGCGCCGGGCCGCCGCCGCGCGCTGGTCGCCGTACCCCTCCCAGCCGATCGGACCGTCCGGCGCGTCCCGCTGTCCGTCGAGCGCGCCCCGCTGTTCGACCGGCGCCGCCTCGGTGAAGTCGTCGCAGATCAACGCGATCGCCGCGGATGCGCTCAGCCGGTCAGCCATGCAGCGCCCGCTTCATGATCTTGCCCATGTCGTTGCGCGGCAGGGCGTCGAGGAAACGCACCGTCCGCGGCCTCTTGTGCGGAGCGAGCTGGGCCGCCACATGGTCGGCCAACTCGGCCTCGGTGGGCGGCGACCGGCGGTCCACCGGCACGATCCACGCCACCACCCGCTCGCCCAGATCGGCGTCGGCCTCTCCGGTGACGGCGGCCTCGCGGACGCCCGGGTGCTCCAGCAGCGCGTTCTCGATCTCGCCGGCGCCGATCTTGTAACCGCCGCTCTTGATCAGGTCCGTGGCCTTGCGGCCGACGATCCGCACGTACCCGTCCGGGTCGCGCACCGCCATGTCCCCGGTGCGGAACCAGTCGCCGTCGAAGGCCGCGGCCGTGGCGTCCGGCCGGTTCAGATACTCCGTGAACAGGTTCTCCCCGCGGACCTGGATCTCGCCGATGGCCGCGCCGTCGTACGTCGTGACCGGCGTGCCGTCCTCCTCGACGAGGCGCAGCTCCACCCCCCGCAGCGGCACCCCGACCGACCCCGGCCGAGGCTCGCCGTCGACCCGCACGCTGGTGTTCATCAGGGTCTCGGTCATGCCGTACCGCTCGATCACCGGGCGGCCCGTCGCCGTACGGATGCGTGTCTGGTCGTGCACGGGCAGCGCCGCCGAGCCGGACACCAGCAGCCGCGCGCCCGTGAGCGCCTTCGCCAACTCCCGGTCCTCGTCGAGTGATTCGGCCAACCGGTGGTACATCGTCGGTACCCCGAAGAGCATCGTGCCGCCGTCCGTCAGCTCCCGGGTGACACCCTCCACCGAGAACCGGCCCAGGTGCCGCACCTGGCCGCCCCGGCGCAGCGGGCCGAGGATGCCGAGGATCAGCCCGTGCACATGGAACAGTGGCAGTCCGTGCACCAGCACATCGGCGTCCGTCCACTCCCAGGCGTCCTCCAGGGCGTCCAGGCTCGCCGCGATGGCCCGGCGCGGGAGCACGGCGCCCTTCGGCGCGCCGGTGGTCCCCGAGGTGTAGACGATCAGGGCCGCGTTCCCCGGAGACGGCACCACGGGCGGCGGTCCCGCCTCGCCCGTCACCGGGATGTCGATGCGCTGCAACCGGTCCAGCCCGTCCGGCAGTTGCTCTCGCGCTGCCGCCAGGACGGCCGCCGGTTCGCTGTCCGCCAGGATGTGCGCCAGCTCGCGCTCGCCCGTTCTCGGGTTCAGCGGCACGACGGGGACCCCGGCCAGCAGCGCGGCCACCACTCCCACCGCTGTCTCCAGCGTCGGCGTGGCCCACAGCGCGATCCGGGACGCTCCGCCGATCCGTACGGCGAGCGAGCCCGCCGCGCCGGCGAGTTCCCCGTAGGTCAGACCGCGTTCGCCGAAGCGCAGGGCGGGCCGGTCCGAGCCGGCGGTCAGCGCCGGGAAGAGGTCAGTCACTCGTCGTCCTCCGTCTGATGCAGCGTGTCTGTGCCGCGCTGGGCCGGGTGCCGTCCCGACGTCCGCCGTCGCACCCGCCCGCACACAAGCCGGTCCTCGCACACACCATTGTCCCCCGCCGGATCACGGCACGGGCGGCGGGACGCCACCCCTGACCGGTACGGACGGCCGGCGCGACGCGGGTGCCGCGGACGTCCGTACCCCGTATCCCTACCGGGGCGCCTGCCAGGTGACCGTGGTGCCCTGCCCGCGGTCCTCGCCGTCCTCGCCGTGCCCGCGGTCCTCGCCGTCCTCGCGGTGCCCGCCGCCCCCGCCGTCCCCTCCTTCACCGGGGCGCCCGTCGTCCGCGACCACCAGCCGAACCCCGGGCCGGCCGTCCGGCAGCAGTACGGTCGCGTCCACCTCCACGTCGATCGCGGTGACGTCCGGTCGCCGGTGCGCAGCCGCCAGCGCACCGCGCAGCGCGGCCAGCAGCTGCTGGTCCGCCGGCTCCCGTACGAGGGCGTCGACCGCGCCCCGGAACTGCACGGACGGCTGGAAGCCGAGCAGCGCGGCCGCCCCCGCGGTCTCCCGCAGCACCCGGTCACGGAAACCGGCCGGGGCTTCGGCGGGCGGCTGCTGGAGCGCGAAGATCGTGGTGCGGACCTCCTGGATCGTGGAGTCCAGCTCGTCCACGGCCCGGCCGAGCAGCTCGTCGCTCTCGTCGCCCGGTGCGCGCCGCCGTGTCGACTCCAGCATCATCTCGGTGGCGAACAGCCGTTGGACGACGAGATCGTGCAGGTCCCGGGCGATACGGTCGCGGTCCTCGTAGACCGCGAGCTGCCGGCGGTTGTGCTGGGCGTCCGCCAGGACCAGCGCCAGCGCGGCGTGCGAGGCGAAGCGGATCGCCAGCCGCCGTTCGGCCGCCGTGTAGGGAGGGCCGTGCCGCCTGCGTGGCAGGGCGAGGGTGCCGATCAGCCGACCGCCGCTCTGCAACGGCAGCATCATCGACGGTCCGAACCGGCTGCGCACATGCGTGGTCATCCGCGGATCGGTCGCGGAGTCGTCGATGAACACCGGCTCGCCGCCGAGGAGTTGGACGAGCACCGGCGACCCGGGCGCGATGGTGGTGCCGACGATGTCACCGGGGTCGTCGGCCGCGGACGCGGCGACGATCTCCATACCGCCGTCCTCGGTGGGCTGGAGCACGACTCCCGCGGAGGCGTCGGCGAGGACGCGGGCCTGTTCGGCCACCGTCTTCAGGGCGTCCTGGGCACTCTCGCCGGTGAGCAGCGCGGTCGTGACGGCGGCCGCGCCCTCGATCCAGCGCTCCCGCTGCCGTGCGCTCTCGTACAGCCGGGCGTTGCCGATCGCGATGCCCGCCTGTGCGGCGAGCATCCGCAGCAGTGCGACGTCGTCCTCGGTGAAGGAGCCGTCGCGGCGTTCGGTCAGACACAGGAGCCCGAAGTCCTGGGTGTGCACCCGGATCGGAACCCTGAGGTACGTGTACGTCCCGGGACGGCCGCCGGGAGCGCCGGGCGAGGGCGCCCCGGCGGGGTCGTCGGGGCCGTCGGGGTTCAGCAGCCGCGGATCGCGCATGAAGGCGCTGATGAGGCCGTCGTCCCCGGCAGGCAGGGGGGCGGCCCGGCCGTCTTCGGGGGAGAGGCAGTCCTCGTCGCCCTCCGTCCGGGCGGCCGCGCCGGCGGTGTAGAGCTCGGTGATCGTTCCGCTCTCGGGGTCGAGGACCCCGAGAGCGCCGTGGCCCGCCCGGGTGAGGCCGGCCGCGGAGTCGACGATGTGCTGGAGGGTGGTGTGCAGTTCGAGGTCGGTACCGACACTGAGCACGGCCTCCAGCAGCATCGTGAGACGCCGTGCCGGCCCCGCCTCGCCCACCGCGGGCCGCCCCTCGTCCCGCTCCCTGCCTCAGCCGGCCTCGGCCTCGGCCAGCGGGTTGAGGACCAGCGGCTGGACCTTGCCCTCCAGCATCGCGCCGAGGCCCAGCACGGCACAGATGTCGGGGCGTTCGGCGATCTGCACCGGCATACCCGTGGCCTCGTGCAGCATCTCGTCCAGGCCCGGCAGCAGCGCCGAACCGCCGACCATCATGATGCCCCGCTCCGCCAGGTCGGCGACCAGGTCGGGCGGGCATTCCCGCAGGACCTTGCCGATCCCGTCGAGCACCGAGGTCAGCGGCGTGTGGATGGCGTCCCGCACGGCGGCGGTGTCGACCCGCACGGAACGCGCGAGGCCGGTGGCCACGTCCCGCCCGTGGATCTCGGTCGAAGTCGGCCCCTGGGGGGTCAGTCCGTTGCCGCGCAGGGCGAGTTGCAGGGGGCGTACCGACTGGCTCGGCAGCATCAGCTCGTGCTGGTGGCGCAGGTGCTGGATGACCGCGTAGTCGATGGCGTTGCCGCCCACGGGGATCCGTTCGGCGGTGACGATCGCGCCGAGCGAGAGCACGGCGATCTGGGTGGTCGCCGCGCCGCACACGATGATCATGCTCGCGGTCGGCTGCTCGACGGGCAGCCCGCAGCCGACGGCCGCCGCGATCAGGGTGTCGACGAGCTCCACCCGGCGGGCGCCGAGGCCGACCAGGGTCTCGACCGCGGCGCGCTGCGCCAGCGGGTCGCTGTCGTGCGGTGTGCAGGCGGCGGCACGCAGCCGCGGCTTGCGGCGCAGCTGCCGGCGCAGCTTCTCGCCCAAGAGGTGACGGAGCATCCGCTGGGCCATCTCGATGTCGACGACGGTGCCGCCGGAGACGGGCCGGACGACGCGGATGTAGTCGGGCGTACGGCCCGTCATCTTCTCGGCGAGCGCGCCGACCGCGATCAGCGCGCCCGTACGGGTGTTCACGGCGGCGACGCTCGGCTCGTCGACGACGAGTCCGGCGCCCTTCACGAAGACCCTGGTCCGTGCTGCTCCCAGGTCGACGGCGACATGGCAACGGCGCAACTGCTCAAGACTGACGGTCACGGCAGATCCTCCCGAGTGCGGTTCGTGATGGCATCGTGCGATCGTCGGGAGCAGTGCGCGCGCTGGGTGAGCCGGTCGGGGGTACGAAACTGACGATCCGCCAGATCTGTGCCGCCATTCGGGGGGTGGGCGTTGCCGGGCCGGGCGATCTCCGCGCGCAGGGGTCGTCGCACGGCCGCGGCGGCACGCCGACGGCCGGGGCAGGCCGCGGTGCGCGTCCGGGGTGGTACGCCGACGGTCGGTACGGCCTCTAGAGCAAGCGCTGGAGCAGCCCCCAGCAGAACTCCGCCACACATGTCTGTCCGTCAGGAAGCGTCAGCCGCAGCTGCCAGCGGGTCGGGGCCGATCCCTCCATCGGCAGGGCCGGGGGAAACGCGCGAGCCGCCTCGTCCACCGTGCACGACCAGGCCGTGAGGTCATCCAGGGTCCGCAGTTCGGGGCCCGGGGCGCCGGGAGCGCGGACCAGCCACTCGTTCCACACCGCTCCGCCGTCCGCCGCCATCACCTCGAAGCGCAGATCCGGCCAGAGCGGTACGGGCCACTGGAGGGCGTCGCACTCCAGGTCGCCGATCCGGCGGCGTTCGGTGCGCTCGGCAGGTCCGAGCACCGAGCGGTAGCGGGCGAGGGCGCCTCGTCCGCGCGGTGCGCGCACCATCGCCTGCCAGCGGCGGTTCGCCTCGCGCATGTCGGCGATCGACGCGCCCAGTTCCCGGCGCGCGGCCTCCACCAACTCCGGCTGGTGGTCGGCCATCCGGCGCAGAAGGACCAGTTGGAAGTCGTGAGGTCCGAAGGGTGCGGCTGCGGTCATGTCCGACATCCTGCCCCGCGGACCGGACACGACGCGTCGTCAACCGGGCGACCGGACGCGCCGCGGAAGTGAAGATTCCACACAAGATCCTCACAGTCTCATTCACCTCTGGCCCACCCCCGCCGCATAATCTGCGGGCGCCATGGATTACTGCTACCAGTGTCAACGGCACCTCAACGGCGCCCTGGCCTGTGCAGGCTGCGGCACGCCCGTCGAGGAGCTCAGGCATCGAAGCCCCAGCGCCCCCGCGGCGGAGCACGTCCTCGAGTTGGACGAGGTGTCCGCGCCGGCGGGGCATCGGCGTTCGCGCCGCCAGGCCCCTCCGCGTCCGAAGTCCTCGGGCCGGCGGGGGCGCAAGCGGCGTGGCCGCAAGGTGCTCATCGGCGTCGTGGGACTGGTGCTCGCGGCCGGCGCGCTGAGCCTCGCCGAACTGGCCCTGGAGAACCCGGGCGACGACGGAGCGGCGACGGCCGTGAAGGAAGCGGACAGCGAGGAGACGGAGTTCGCTCCGCAGCCTCCGGAGGCGAACGAGACCCCGGAGGGTCCCGACGGCGTCACCGAACAGCCGGTCGAGGCCACGGCCACGTCCGGACGTCCCACCTCCACCGTCACCGTCGCGGGGACCGCCGGCACCGGTAGTCCGGCCGCGGAGGGTCCGGACGAGGGGGAGGGTCCGCCGCCCTCGTCGCGCGCCGACGAGCCGTCCGAGCCCGACGAGTCGCCGTCGTCCTCCGCGCAGCCGAGCGAGTCGTCCGGCCCCGGCGGGTCGCCCACGAATCCTCCGCCCGGCGCCCCCACGCCGTCGCCGACCCCTACGCCGACCTGCAACCGTTTCCTGTTCTGGTGCCTGTGAGCCGTGTTCCGGTCCCGGTGGGCCGGATTCCGGTGGCGGCGACCCGTGCGCCGTCCGCGCGCCAGGGCCCGGGCACCACGATCCCACGCCCCGGGCTTCCGTTCCGTCGGTTTCCGTGTCCCGGGTCTTCGTGACCCGCGACTCCGCACACCGGGGATCAGCGCCCCGGGAGCCCGCCCGGCGCGTGCTCAGCCCGTCGCCGCGGCGTCCTCGCCGAGCATCCGCCTGAGCAGGTCCCGCAGGACGGTCCGCTCCTCGTCCGTCAGCTGCGCCAGCGGCTCACGGGCGAAGTCCAGTGACTCCCGCAGCCGCCGCGCCGTCTCCAGACCGTCGTCGGTCGGCGCGGCGAGCTTGACCCGGCGGTCGTGCGCGTCCGGCCGGCGCTCCACCAGCCCGCGGCTCTCCAGCCGGTCGACGATGCCGGTGATGTTCGACGGCTCGCACTTCAGCTTCACGGCGATACGCCGCATCGGCATGGGCTCCAGCGTGAGCAGCCCGAGGACGCGCGCCTGCGCGCCGGTCAGCGAGTGCTGGGCCGCGACCTGCTCGTACTCCGTGTAGTACCGCGCCACGACGGAGCCGATGAGGTCGACGACCTCGACGGTCAGGGGATCGGTACGTGGGGTGGCCATGCACGCCAGGGTACCCGGTTACTTGACAACATGAAATATCGGTGCGCATGGTTGTTTCAGGTAGTGAAGCTTTTCTAGGAGGAACGCAGCATGTCCGCACTTCCGGAGACCAGCCGTGAATGGCACCTCGTCGCCCGCCCGCACGGCTGGCCCAAGGCGGAGGACTTCGCCCTGCGTGAGGTACCGGTGTCGGAGCCGGGCGAGGGCCGCGTCCTCGTCCGCAACCTGTACTTCTCGGTCGACCCGTACATGCGCGGCCGGATGAACGACGTGAAGTCGTACACCCCGCCCTTCCAGCTCGACCGTCCCATGGAGGGCGGCGCGGTCGGCGAGGTCATCGCCTCGAACGCCGAGGGCTTCTCCGTCGGCGACCACGTCCTGCACGGCCTCGGCTGGCGCGAGTACGCGGACGTCCCCGCGAAGCACGCCACCAAGGTCGACGGCTCCGTCGCCCCGCTCTCGGCCTACCTCGGCGTCCTCGGCATGCCCGGCCTCACCGCCTACGCCGGTCTCTTCGACGTCGCCTCCTTCAAGGAGGGCGACGCCGTCTTCGTCTCCGGCGCGGCCGGAGCGGTGGGCAGCCAGGTCGGCCAGCTGGCCCGGATCAAGGGCGCCTCCCGCGTCATCGGCTCGGCGGGCTCCGACGAGAAGGTCAAGCTCCTCGTCGAGGAGTACGGCTTCGACGCCGCGTTCAACTACAAGAACGGCCCCGTCGCCCAGCAGCTGAAGGAAGCCGCCCCCGACGGTATCGACGTCTACTTCGACAACGTCGGCGGCGAGCACCTCGAAGCCGCGCTGTCCTCGTTCAACGTGCACGGCCGCGCCACCATCTGCGGCATGATCGCCCAGTACAACAACACCGAGGCGGCCCCCGGCCCGCGCAACCTCGCCCTGGTCATCGGCAAGCGCCTGCGCCTCCAGGGCATGCTCGTCAACGACCACAACGACCTCGCGCCGCAGTTCGTGAAGGACGTCGCCGGCTGGATCGCCTCCGGTGAGCTCAAGTACAACGAGACCGTCGTCGAGGGCATCGAGAACGGCTACGACGCCTTCGTCGGCCTGCTCCGCGGTGAGAACACCGGAAAGATGATTGTTTCCCTCACCCGCTAGTGCACCCGCTAGTGCCGTGACCGGCCATGTCTGCCGGTCCGGCGGAGACGCTAGGCTCGTGCCGAGCCGTCGCGGTCGTGGGCGCGAGTCGCGGCGAACCACAGGAGGAAACCTCTTCATGTCCATTCAGCAGTCCGACGTCCTGTACACCGCTGTCGCCACCGCGGAGAACGGCCGTGACGGCCGCGTCTCCACCGATGACGGCAAGCTCGACGTGGTCGTCAACCCGCCGAAGGAGATGGGCGGTTCCGGGGCGGGCACCAACCCGGAGCAGCTCTTCGCCGCCGGGTACAGCGCCTGCTTCCAGGGTGCGCTGGGCGTCGTCGCCCGCCAGGAGAACGCCGACATCACCGGCTCGACGGTCACCGCCGAGGTCGGCATCGGCAAGAACGACGAGGGCTTCGGGATCATCGTCAAGATCACGGCGTCCATCCCGAACGTCGACGCCGCCACGGCCAAGGCCCTGATCGAGAAGGCCCACCAGGTCTGCCCGTACTCCAAGGCGACCCGCGGCAACATCACGGTCGACCTCGCGGTCTGAGTCCCACCTCAGGCACGCACGGCCGAGGCACCAGCAGTACGCACGACTGAGGGCCGCACCCCGTCCGGGGTGCGGCCCTCGGTGCGTGGTCAGCGGGTCAGCAGTGCCCGGCCGACCTGCGCGAACACACCCTTCGGGTGGTCACGGAACAACGGCTCCGTGCCGAACAGCACGACGGGCGCGCCCTTCGCCGTCGTACCGCTGACGACCGACGCCCGGCCCGCGGCCGCCTGCGGGCCGCCGCTGCCGTCCTCCGCCGCCCGCCAGTGGCCGGCCACCAGCGGATTGCCGGTGCCGTACGACTGCTCCGCCCGGACGCCGGCGCCGAGGCCGGTGAACCAGAGCGGGGAGTAGACGAAGGTGTGGGCCGGGGCGCCGCCGGTGATCGCGCCGCCCCTGTTGGTCACCCGCACCACACCGTTGGCGTCGCCGTTGCCCTCGGCCGCCGTCGCCGGGATCAGTCCGGCGGCCGCGTTGAAGGCCGCACCGGCCGACCCGAGGCCGACCACGCCGACACCGCTCCCGGCGAACGCCTCCCGTGCGGCCGGCGTCAGCCGGCCGTGGTCGAGGCCCGTCGACACGTACAGGACGTCGGCACGCGACCAGTCGAAGCCCGCGTTCAGGATCGCGGTCGACACCGGCACCACGTCGAAGCCCATCTCGCGCAGCGCGAACTGCTCGCCCGCCGTCACGGCGGCCGCGACCCGGGTGCGCGCGAGGGGCGCGGTCCCGCGCTCCTTCGTCGCCGAGAAGACGACGCCGAACCGGTCGGCGAGCACGGCGGCCGCCTTGCGCGCAGAGCCCGGCACGATCGCCGCGCCGTCGGACGTCCGGCGCACCGCGACCCCCTGGGCCAGCAGGGTGTTGACGGCCGCGAGCTCCTTCGGGTCGTCCAGCCGCAGCTTCAGATCACCGCGCGGCGCGACGTACCCCGTGGGCGCGGCGGCGGTGACCGGCCGCGAGACCACGTGCAGATCGCCCCGGGCGGCCTTGTCCACCGTCGCGCCCCACAGCAGCCCGAGGCTCCACCCCGAGATGTCGTACATGGTGGAGACGTCGGCGCTGATGTCCCTGCCCTCGGCCAGGATCACATTGGCGATCCCGCGCTTGGGCTGCCGCAGATCGACGACGTACGACCCCGCCGGGTAGCTACGGCCGGCCAGCCGGAACGGGCGGACGGCCCGTTCCACCCGGACGTCGTTGGCGACCAGGTGGTCCACCAGACGGCCCGCGGCGACCGCCGAGCGCTGTCCGCGGCCCGCCGGGATCACATACGCCCGCGGGAACGTCGTCGTGTAGACGTCCTCCGGCCCGATACCGGGCACCCCGGGCACCGTCTCGGACGAGACCGGACGCTGGGCCTCACCGGCCGCGCCCCGCCGGAACGTCTCGATCTGGTCGGCGATCACCGAGGCGCGGTGGCTGTTCGTGTACTCCAGCGTCGCGCGCATCGCCGCACCCGCGATCGCCGTGTTGATCACCGCGCGGCGGCGCAGCTCGGCGACCGGCAGGCTGTCGTACTGGGCGTTGTTGACGGTCATCGGGAACTCGATGGTGTGCGAGGCGACCGCGCCCTGGAAGGGCATGTACTGCGGGGTGAAGATGGGCGGCCAGTCGTCCCAGCCCTCCTTCTCGTCCCGGAAGGGGATCACGGCGGGCTGCACGCCGTCGGCGGCGGGGGTGTAGCCGAGGCCGTTGACGGCCTTCTCCATACCGAGCGCGTTGGCGTACGCGTTCTTCAGGAACAGGTCGTACTCGTAGTTCTCGCCGTGCGGCGGTGTCGTGGGCTCGATGAGCGTGCCGTTGACATAGCCGTGCAGGTCGAGCATCACGGCGGGCTGCTTGTCGATCGCGATCCGGCGGATCGCCCGTGCCTCGGGCTGGGTCGCGGTGATGAAGTCGCGGTTCAGGTCGAAGCCGTTGGCGTTGGCGCGGGTGCCCGCGATCCGGCCGTCCGGGTTGGCGGTCACGTTCAGATAGACACGGTTCTTCGCGAGCAGCCCGGCGGTCTTCGCGTCCTTGGCCTTCGCCAGCTCCTCGATGAGCTTCAGGGCCGCGTCCGTGCCCTCCCACTCATTGCCGTGGATGTTGTTGTTGATGAACAGGGGCGTCTTGTACGCGGCCTTGATGTGCTTGTCCCGGGCGGCCGCGGCCGGGCTGTTCTCGATCCGCTCCCGCATGCGTTCCTGGTCGCGGGCCTGCCCGGAGCTCTCCGGCGCGGTGACGGTCACCAGGTAGAGCTCGTGCCCGCCGGCGGAGTGCCCGGCGACCTCCACGCTCACCCGGTTGCCCAGCTTCTGGAGGGCGTTGAGCCGCGGTGCGAGCGAGTGGTACGGGGCGAGCCCCAGCTTGATCGACTTGTCGGCGGCGTTGACGGGCGGTGCGTCGAGGACGGTGCGCCGCGGGTAGCCGGCGTCCTTCCGCAGCCCCGGCGTCGCGCGCTCCAGCGCTCGCAGCGCAGCGGCTCCCACGGGCGTGGAGTCCCGCGCGGTGTCCCGCCCGGCCCCTTCGCGTACGGGGTGCGGCCGCGGTTCGTCGCGCCCCGGTGCCGCGGACGCGGACAGCGGGCTGAGAAGTAAGGCTCCGAGGACGGCGGTACTGGTGGTGAACAGGACTGGTCTGAGGAGTGCCATGAACGGAGGGTCTACCGTGTCGCCGTGCCGGGGGCAACAGATGTCCGGAAGAAGATCGGCCGTTCGCCCTCTTCGCCGCGCCCCGACCGGCCGGCCTGTCCCTCCCGGCGGCCCGTTAGGCTGGGCGTATGCGTGATCTGGTGGTCGGCTTCGGCTATTTGATGAAGGGCCAGCGCTGGGTCGCCGGACACGGCCGCTGGCTCGGCTTCGGGCTGCTGCCCGGCCTGGTGACCCTCGTGCTGTACGCGGGCGCGCTCGTCGGCCTCGGCTACGGCGCCGACAATCTGGTGGGCTGGGCGACACCGTTCGCCGACGGCTGGTCCTCGCCGTGGCTCGGGCTGCTGCGCGGCTTTCTGACCGCCCTCGTCTTCACCTTCGGCCTGTTCGTCGCGGTGATCACCTTCACGGCCGTGACCCTGCTGATCGGTCAGCCCTTCTACGAGTCGCTCTCCGAACAGGTCGACCGCACCGAGGGCGGCCGGGTTCCCCGATCGGGGCTGCCCCTCTGGCGCGAGCTGTGGATCTCCGCGCGCGATTCGCTGCGGGTCGTGGCGCGTGTGGTGTTCTACGGGATTCTGCTGTTCGCGGCCGGCTTCCTGCCGGTCGTCGGCCAGACGGTGGTCCCCGCGCTCGGCTTCGCGGTCTCCGGCTTCTTCCTCGCCGAGGAGCTCACCGCCGTGGCCCTCCAGCGCCGGGGCGTCGAACTGAAGGAGCGGCTCGTCCTGCTGCGGGGCCGCCGGATGATGGTCCTCGGCTTCGGTGTGCCGCTCACGCTGGCGTTCATCGTGCCGCTCGTCGCGGTGTTCCTGATGCCGGGCGCGGTGGCCGGCGCGACGCTGATGGTGCGCGACCTGGCGGGCACGGAGTCCGACGAGCCGTCACCGCAGGCCCCGGCCCCTTACAGCCTCGACAAGGACCGGGGCCTCAACGACGCCGGACGGGGCGGGTACCGATCCTGACGGCGGCGAGCCTCGGGTTCCGCGCCTGATCGCCGCGGCCCCCTCCGGGTTCCGCGCCCGGCTCCTTCCGGCCCTCAGGTCTTCGGCTGGGTGAAGCGGATGCTGTTGCCGAACGGGTCCCGCAGGCCGCAGTCGATGCCGTACGGGCGCTCGGTGGGCTCCTCGGTGAACTCGACGCCCTTGTCCCGCAGCGTCTTGTACGTCCCGCGGCAGTCGTCCGTGCTGAAGATGAGGGAGCCGCCCATGGCGCCCTTGGTCACCAGCTCGCGGACCTGCTGGGCCGTCTCCTCCGACATCGCCGGAGGGCCTGGCCGCTCCAGCAGGATCTGCCGCTCCGGGTGGCCGGGGACGCTGACGGTCAGCCAGCGCATGAAGCCGAGGTCGACATCGGCGCCGACCTCCAGGCCGAGCGTGCCGACATAGAAGTCGAGGGCCTCGTCCTGGTCGAGGACGTAGATCTGTGAGTGCGTGATGGCGTTGAACATGGCCCTCACGCTACGGGCCGCGGCGGACGAAAACTTATCCAGAACTGCTCGGTCCGGGGATGTCCGCGCAGGACCGCCGGGCGGGCCGCCGCTCACAGGACCGGCCGCGTCCACGCCTTCGTGAAGCACGTCGGCACGTCCGCCGCCGCGGCCTCCTTGCGGTACGCCCTCGGCGGCCGGCCGACGATGTCACGGAACGTACGGCTGAAGGTCCCCGGGCTGCCGAAGCCGACCTCGAAGCAGATGTCCGTCACGCTGCGGTCGGTCTCCCGCAGCAGATACATCGCCCGCTCCACACGGCGGCGCTGGAGGTAGCGGTGCGGCGTCTCGCCGAACGTGGCCCGGAAGGTGCGTGCGAAGTGCGCCGGGGACACATGGGCGATCCTGGCCAGGGCCGGCACGTCCAGCGGCTGTGCGTACGCGCGGTCCATCGCGTCCCGGGCCCGCAGCATGCGGCGGTTGGTCTCTTCCGCGGCGCGGCTCACCGCATCCTCACCCCGTCCACCGTGGTCCGCGACAGGGCACATGAGCCGGGCGGGACCGGTACGGCGCTCACGGCGCCACCGTCGCCGGTGACAGCTCGGCGAGCGCGAGCCCGGGAGCGCTCGACGCCGCCGTGGCCAGCAGTGCGCCGTCCGGGCCCCACACCGCACTGTCGCCCGGGCACTCCCCGACACCGCAACGGCCCACCGCGTTGGCGAGCACCACATACAGACCGTTGTCCCGCGCGCGGACCGGATAGACCGTCGCGAAAGAGTCGTTGCCGATCTCCAGCGCCGAACTCGCCACGTACACCCGGCAGCCGTCCGCCCGTGCCCGCTCGGCGAGTTCCGGGAAGCGGTTGTCGTAGCACACCGCCGTCGCGAAGCCGATGCCGTCGAGGGTGAACCGGCCGTCCTCGGAGCCCGCGTCGAAGACGTCGTTCTCCGTGCCGTGCACATGCTGCTTGTCGTAGCGGGCGAGCAGCTCGCCGTCCGGCCCGATGACCAGCGAGGTGATGGCGGGCCTGCCGCCGGCCGTACGGACCGCGGCGTTGAGCACGGCGGCCGTGCCGCCCGTCCGGCACGCTTCCCGCACCGGGTCGAGCCGCGCGTCGTCCTCCGCGAGCACCAGCGCGGGGTCGGCGGCGATGAGATCCGGCTCGTACCCCGTCACCGCCAGCTCGGCGAAGACGACCAGCCGTGCGCCCTGCCCGGACGCCGTGTCGACGAGGTCACGCACGGCGCGCACATTCGCGCCGATGTCACCGGGGGCGGAGCGGAACTGTGCGGCGGCAATCCTCATACGGCCATCATCACCGCCCGGCGGCAGCCCGCACCACGCCTTTCCCGCACCCGCGGCCCCCGCGCCTGCCCCCGCGCCTGCCCCCGCCCCGTCAGCCGGAGCGGGGGAGGAGCCCTGCCTCAGGAGGCGTCGGCCGCGACCCGGATGATCTCCCGCACCTGCGCGATGATCTCCAGCCGGTTCTTCACGAACACCGGGTCCGTGATCTCCGTCGTGTTGGCCGCGTCGAACTGGAGGACCGGGGTGTGCACATGTCCGCCGGGGATCTTCAGCCCCAGCCTGTCCCGCAGCAGCGTCGCGCGGTAGGCGATCTCGTTCGAGAGGTAGTCGCCGCCGCCGCCCGCCCGCGCGGTCGAGCCCGGCGTCGGCCCGTCCGGGCGGGCCACGGGTGTCGTGGAGCCCGCCGGGATCTCGGTGACCGCCGTGTTGTCGAAGACCGGGAAGGGCCCGGTCCTCGCGGCCACGATCGCCGCGTACGGCAGGGTCGTCGTCGTCCACTGCGGCTGCGTCGCCGGATCGCTCACCGGCACCGTCTCGGTGCGCGAGACGTTCAGGTTGTCGCCGAAGCCTCCCCGCCACGCCCCGTTGGTCCGCTCGATGTCGATACGGCCCACGCGCCCCTGGCTGACCGTGGTGAACAGGTCCGCCTTCGGCAGCTGCTCGCGCAGGGTGCGCTCGACCGTGCCGTCCGCGAAGTCCTGCCAGCGCACCGGGAAGACCGCCGTCTCGATACGGGCCGGTCCGTCCGCCGTACGGATCCACGTCCCGTCCAGCGCGAGCGCCGTCGCGCCGGACGGGTTGCTGATCCGGATGTCCCGGTCGAGCGTGAAGGGGTCGAAGCCCGTCATCACGATGCGCTTGACGCCCTTGCCCGCCGGGAGGTCCATCGAGTCCTGGCCGCGCGAGGAGCGCTCCAGCCGGTCGACGAGCCGGTCGCGCTGCGCGGTCGTCAGCCCGAACCCGGGCTCCCACTGCCGCAGTTCACGCGTCATCGTGAGCCGCGCCCAGTACAGCGGCCGGTCGTCGTCCCGGCTCAGATCGCCGCGTACCGGCCCACGCCCCTGCGCGCGGTCGACCGCACGGTCCCAGAGCGAGGAGGCATGCCGTACGACGGCCCGCTCGGCCTGCCGGTAGCTCCGTGCGTGGCCCAGCGCCCCGGCGAACTCCGGTGCCACCGTGTCGAATCCGCTGCGCCGCAGAATCTCCTGGGGCACGGCCCGGTCGAGCCGGGCCTCCTCCACGGTGACCGGCGCGGCAGCGCCCGGCTCGGCGGCGACGAGCGGCGGAGCCGCGAGGGCGAGGGTCAGGGCGGCGGCGCCAACTACGGTCACGCGCGCACGTATCCGGGACACGGCGATCCTTCCGTCGGGGGGTCGCGGAAATACCACCACAGGAGTGCCGCCCTGGCTACCGCCTCATTCCGGCCGCACCAGCCCCAACAGCCACAGGTCGTGCCTCCGGCCGGTCAGACCGGCGGACGCACCGCGGTGATGTTGCGGTACGCGATCTCGGCGAGCCGCCCCTGGCCGTTCTTGCTCGGGTGGAACCAGTCCCAGCGGCTCAACTGGTCGCCGCTGAACCGGTAGTCGAAGACCGCCCCGCCGTCGTAACGGCAGCGCCGGTCCTTGGCGCACACGTCCCTCAGCACGCCGTTGTACGCCTTCACCCGGTCCTGCACCTCGGTCCGCCGCTGCTGCGCCCGCACACTCTCGTCCTCGGCGTCGCCCAGCATCGTGGCGCAGATCCCCAGCTTCCAGATCTGCCGGCCCAGCGGATTGCCCCGCCCGGTCGACCACAGCCGCTTCAGGTCGGGCACGCTGGAGACGTAGACCTGGGACTTGGGCGCGGTGCGCCGCAGCTCCCGCAGGGCGCCCGTGAAGGACGTACGGAACTCCTCGACGGGCGTCATGCTCGCGGTGGTGTCCGCGCAGGCGTCGTTCGCGCCGACCATCACCGTCACCAGTTCCGGCTTCCTGGCCGCCGCCTGGGTCATCTGCGCGGGCAGATCGGAGACCTCCGCGCCGGACCGGGCGTAGTTCCAGGCACGCTCGGCGACGGCGGGCGCGCCCATCAGCCGCAGCGCGAGGCTGTTCACCGTGGCGTCGGAGCCGGTCGCCCAGGACACCTCGGGGCAGTCGGAGAGCACCACACAGGCGTCGAAGCCCCGGGTGATGGAGTCACCGACGGCGGCGATCGAGTCCGGGCTGCGGTCCCATACCGGGGCGGGCGGGGGCCGCCGTTTGGCGGGTGAGCCGTTCGCCCGGTTGTCCGACGAGGAGTCACATCCCGTCAGGGCGCCGGTCGCCAGGAGCGCGACGGCCGTCAGTGCCGCGGCCGCCGTGCGCACACGGCGGCCTCGTACGGTCTCGCGCATCCCCGTTTCCCCTCCGTATCACCCGTTCATGGCGTCCTCGCGGGTGAAAGCTTGGTGCGTACGGCCCCCAGGACCGACATTACGTCACCCCTCGGCCACCCGCGCGCGGTAGCTTTTCCCCGTCGACCAGAGGCCGCGTGCCCATCGGTCCCGGTAAATTACATCACGTCACATGGTGTCCCTTTTGCGGAGATTAACTCCTGATGCTGTTTACTGAGGCCGCTGGGAATGGCGATCCTCGTCCCACTCTGGAGGTCCCGGTGACGACACGTGGCGTTCTGTACGTTCACTCAAGCCCCCGTGCGCTGTGCCCGCACGTCGAATGGGCGGTCGCGGGTGTGCTCGGTGTACGGGTCCAGCTCGACTGGATCAGACAGCCCGCATCCCCCGGCACCTGGAGAGCCGAGTTCTCCTGGCAGGGCGAGGTGGGCACCGCATCCAAGCTGGCGTCCGCGCTGCGGGGCTGGCAGCTGCTGCGCTTCGAGGTCACGGCCGAGCCGTGCGCGAAGGCGGAGGGCGAGCGGTACAGCGCCACACCCGACCTCGGCATCTTCCACGCCGTCACCGGGATGCACGGCGACATCCTGATCCCCGAGGACCGGCTGCGGGCCGCGCTCGCCCGATCCGTCCAGGGGGAGACGGATCTGGAGGCGGAGATCGCGAAGCTGCTGGGCAAGCCGTGGGACGACGAGCTGGAGCCGTTCCGGTACGCGGGCGAAGGTGCCCCGGTCCGCTGGCTGCACCAGGTGGTCTGAGCCCGCAGGGCACCCGTCAGCGCGGGAGAACGGCCCGCGCGCCCGGCGCGAGAGCGCCCCCGAGCCGCCCGCGCACGAGAACGACCGAGGCCCGGCCCCCCGAGGGGGGCCGGGCCCCTTGGCTGTGACGGGCGGTCAGACGGTGCGGAACGCCAGGACCACGTTGTGGCCGCCGAAGCCGAACGAGTTGTTGATCGCCGCGATCGTGCCCTCAGGGAGCGCACGCGGCTCGCCGCGCACGATGTCGGCGTCCACCGCCTCGTCCAGGTCGTCGACGTTGATCGTCGGCGGGGCCGTGCGGTGGTACAGCGCCAGGACCGTCGCGACGGTCTCGATGCCGCCGGCGCCGCCCAGCAGGTGACCGGTCATCGACTTCGTGGCGGAGACCGCCACATGGTCGAGGTCCGCGCCGAGGACCTGGCGCAGCGCCTTGACCTCGGCCACATCGCCCTGGGGCGTCGAGGTGGCGTGCGCGTTCAGGTGCACGACCTCCGCGGGCTTGAGGTCCGTCGTCTCCAGCAGGTTGCGCATGGCGGCGGCGATGCCGCGGCCCGTCGGCTCCGGCTGCGCGATGTGGTGGCTGTCCGCGGACAGACCCTGGCCCAGCACCTCGCAGTAGACCTTGGCGCCGCGCTTCGCGGCGTGCTCCGCCGACTCGAGGATGACGACGCCGGCGCCCTCGCCGAGGACGAAGCCGTCACGGGCCGTGTCGTACGGACGCGACGCCTTCTCGGGCTCGTCGTTGTTCTTGGACATCGCCATCATGTTGGCGAACGCGGCGATGGGCAGCGGGTGGATCGCAGCCTCGGTGCCGCCGGCCACCACCACGTCGGCGCGGCCGGTGCGGATCATCTCCACGGCGTAGCCGATCGCCTCGGCGCCGGACGCGCACGCGGACACCGGGGTGTGCACGCCCGCCTGGGCGTTCACCTCCAGGCCGACGTTGGCGGAGGGGCCGTTGGGCATGAGCATGGGCACGGTGTGCGGGGAGACGCGGCGTACGCCCTTCTCCTTGAGCACGTCGTACTGGTCGAGCAGAGTCGTTACGCCACCGATGCCGGAGGCGATCACGGTGCCCAGCCGGGCGGGTTCGATGTTCTCGTCCTCGCCCGCCTGAGCGGTGAAGCCGGCGTCCGCCCACGCCTCGCGGGCCGCGATCACCGCGAACTGCGCGGAGCGGTCCAGCTTGCGGGCGAGCGGGCGCGGCAGGACCTCGCCGGGGTCGACCGCCGCGGGCGCGGCGATCCGGACCGGGAGTTCGGCGAAGCGTTCGCCTTCGAGCGGCTTCACTCCGGAGCGCCCGGCGAGCAGACCTTCCCAGGTCGATGCGCTGTCGCCACCCAACGGTGTGGTTGCGCCGATACCGGTGACGACCACGGTGCGATTGGTCGAGCTCACAGGAATTCTTTCTCCACGTGTAGGGGGTGCTGAATGTTCACGACGCCACGGTCAGGTGGCGACAGGCGCGTCTCAGGCTCAGGCCTGGTGCTTCGCGATGTAGTCCGCGGCGTCGCCGACGGTCTTCAGGTTCTTGACGTCGTCGTCCGGGATCTTGACGTCGAAGCGCTCTTCGGCGGCGACGACGACCTCGACCATGGACAGCGAGTCGACGTCCAGGTCATCGGTGAAGGACTTGTCCAGCTGGACGTCCTCGACCGGGATGCCGGCGATCTCGTTGACGATCTCCGCGAGACCGGAAACGATCTCGTCCTGAGTGGCGGCCATGTGGCGCTCCTTCGGTGTTAATCAGAGGGTTGATCTGGGCGGTGCCCGGAAGATCCGGTTGCCTAGGGGAGGGTAACGACCGTGGCTGCGTAGACGAGACCCGCCCCGAAGCCGATGACGAGCGCCGTGTCGCCGCTCTTGGCCTGCCCGGTCGCCAGAAGCCGCTCCATGGCGAGCGGGATCGAGGCGGCCGAGGTGTTGCCGGTGGTCTCCACGTCACGGGCGACCGTGACGTGCTCCGGCAGCTTGAGGGTCTTCACCATCGAGTCGATGATCCGCATATTGGCCTGGTGCGGGATGAAGACGTCCAGGTCGGCCGAGGTGATCCCGGCCGCGTCCAGCGCCTGCTGGGCGACCTTCGCCATCTCGAACACGGCCCAGCGGAACACCGCCTGGCCCTCCTGCGTGATGGCGGGGAACTTGATCTCGCCCTTGGAGTCGAGCGGCAGCTGCGACACGTCGCCGTTGTGGAAGCGGTCCCACGTCACGGTCTGCTTGATCGTCCCGGCCTTGTCGCCCTCGGAACCCCAGACCGTCGGACCGATCTCCGGCTCCTCGGCGGGGCCCACGACGACCGCGCCCGCGCCGTCACCGAACAGGAAGGCCGTCGCGCGGTCCTCCAGGTCGGTCAGGTCGCTGAGCCGCTCCACGCCGATCACCAGGACGTACTGGGCGGAGCCTTCGACGATCATGCCCTTGGCGAGCGTGAGGCCGTAGCCGAAGCCGGCGCAGCCCGCCGAGATGTCGAAGGCCGCGGCCTTCGCCGTGCCGAGCCGGTCGGCGATCTCGGTGGCGATGGCCGGGGTCTGGCTGAAGTGCGAGACGGTCGAGACGACCACGGCGCCGATCTGCTCGGCGGTGATCCCCGCGTCCGCGATCGCCTTGCCGGACGCCTCGATCGACATCGCGGCGACGGTCTCCTCGTCGGAGGCCCAGTGCCGGGTCGCGATGCCGGAGCGGGAGCGGATCCACTCGTCGGAGGAGTCGATCGTCTCGAGGATCACCTCGTTGGGCACGATCCGGGTGGGGCGGTAGCCGCCGACACCCATGATCCGCGCGTACGGGGCGCCCTTGCTGGGCTTGATCTTCGACATGCTCTACGGCTCCTTGTCAGGCTGCTGAGTGCTCGGCGACGAGCGTGCGGGCCGCGTCGAGATCGTCTGGGGTCTTGAGGGCGAGCGTCTGCACGCCCGGCAGCGCGCGCTTGGCCAGACCGGTGAGCGTGCCGCCGGGGCACACCTCGATCAGCGCCGTCACACCGCGCTCCTTGAACGTCTCCATGCACAGGTCCCAGCGGACCGGGTTGGCCACCTGGCCGACCAGCCGCTCGACGACCTCGTCGCCCGAGCTGACGACCGCGCCGTCACGGTTGGAGACGTACGGCAGCTTCGGGTCGGACACCGTGAGCGTCTTCGCCGCCTCGGCGAGCTTGTCGACCGCCGGGGCCATGTGGAGCGTGTGGAAGGCACCGGCGACCTGGAGGGCCACCACGCGGCGGACGCCCTCGGGCTTGTCCGCCTCGAGCGCGGCGAGCTGCTCCATCGTTCCGGCGGCCACGATCTGACCGCCGCCGTTGACGTTCGCCGGGGTCAGGCCGAGGCTCTCCAGGTGCGGCACGGTGACCTCGGGGTCGCCGCCGAGCAGCGCCGACATACCGGTCTTCGTGATGGCCGCGGCATCCGCCATCGCCAGGCCACGCGTCCGTACGAAGCCGAGCGCGGCCACGTCGTCGAGGACACCGGCGAACACCGCGGCGGTGATCTCGCCGACGCTGTGGCCGGCGACGGCGCCGGGCGCCACGTCACCGAGCGCGGACGCCGACAGCAGACCGGCGGCGACCAGCAGCGGCTGGGCGACGGCGGTGTCGCGGATCGCGTCCGCGTCGGCCTTCGTGCCGTAGTGGACGAGGTCGAGTCCGATGGCGTCCGACCAGGCCGCGATGCGGTCGGCGGCGCCGGGGAGTTCGAGCCAGGGGGTCAGAAAGCCGGGCGTCTGAGCGCCTTGGCCGGGAGCGACGAGTACGAGCACCCTCACACTCTCTCTTGTATACGGCTCCGGACGCCCGTGGGGACAGGGACGAAGAACCGTCAGGGGAATTGTTGGTGTCCCACAAAAGTCTAGGACTGGGTATCCCCGTCGGCCAGACGCCCCAGGATGAGTGCGATCCGCAGTGTGAAAGCGGAGCGTACATCGGAGGGTGACCAGCCGGTGACGTCTGTCACACGTCGCAGCCGGTAGCGGACGGTGTTGGGGTGGACGAACAACATCCGCGCCGCGCCTTCGAGGCTACTCGCCTGCTCCAGATAGACACTCAGAGTTTCCAGAAGTGCCGAGCCCGCTTCTTCCAGCGGTCTGTAGATCTCCTCCACCAACTGCTCGCGCGCGGCGGGGTCGGAGGCGATCGCGCGCTCCGGCAGGAGATCGTCCGCCAGCACCGGGCGCGGCGCGTCCTGCCAGGCGGAACACGCCTTGAGACCCGCGGCGGCGGCCTGGGCGGACCTGGTCGCGGCCAGCAGGTCGGGCACGACGGGCCCGGCGACCACCGGACCGGCGGCATAAGGCCCGATCAGAGCCTTGGCGACCTGGAGCGGGTTGTCGCTGCCGCCCGCGATGACGACGAGCCGGTCACCGAGGACACCGGTGAGGACCTGGAGCTTGGCGTGCCGGGCGGCCCGGCGGATGGCCTCCACGGTCAGTTCGCTGTCACCGTCCGGCGCGGTGCCGAGGATGACGCACACATGCTCGGGCGAGTTCCAGCCGAGCGCCGCCGCGCGGGAGACTGCGCCCTCGTCGGCCTCCCCGGACAGCACCGCGTTGACCACGAGGGACTCCAGCCGGGCGTCCCACGCGCCACGCGCCTCGGCGGCCTGCGCGTACACCTGGGCCGTCGCGAAGGCGATCTCGCGGGCGTAGACGAGCAGCGCCTCGCGCAGCACGGACTCGTCGCCCGGCGCGGCCACCTCCTCGATCGCCGTCTCCATGACCTCGATGGTGGTGCGCACCATCTCGACGGTCTGGCGGAGCGTGATGGCCCGGGTCAGCTCCCGCGGCGCGGTGCCGAAGACGTCGGTGGAGATGGCCTGCGGGGTCTCCGGGTGCCGGAACCACTCGGTGAAAGCGGCGATACCGGCCTGGGCGACCAGACCGATCCACGACCGGTTCTCGGGCGGCATCGCCCGGTACCACGGCAGCGTCTCGTCCATGCGTGCGATGGCGTCTCCGGCCAGCCGGCCGGAGGACTGCTCCAGTCGGCGCAGGGTCGCGGAGTGCGGATGAGGGGCGTTCGCTGCAGGTTCGGGCACGGGACAAGACTGCCTTATCAGGACGCGGGCGCTAAGTGGCGGGGTTCGTTGTCCTGCGCCGGAGGCCCTGGGGCCGGGGCTACCGTGGATTCGTGATTGACGTACGGCGCTCCGCCGACCGCTACCGCGGCGGCGCACCCGGATCGGGCATCGAATCCCTGCACGCCTTCTCCTTCGGGCGCCACTACGACCCCGACAACCTCCGCTTCGGCGCGATCCTCGCGTGCAACGAGGAGCGGCTACGGCCCGGCGCCGGCTTCGACGAGCATCCGCACAGTCACACCGAGATCGTCACCTGGGTCGTCTCGGGCGAGCTGACCCACCGCGACTCGCAGGGACACGCGACGGTCGTACGCCCCGGGGACGTGCAGCGGCTCAGCGCGGCGGGCGGGGTGCGGCACGTGGAGCGCAACGACGGCGACGAGGACCTGGTCTTCGTACAGATGTGGCTCGCGCCGCTGGCACCGGGAGGCGATCCGTCGTACGAGATAGTCCACGGCATCGCCGACTCGACGCCGTACGCACTGCCCGAGGCGGGCGCGATGCTGCATGTGCGCCGTCTGTCCGCCGGGGAACGCAGCGCGGTCCCGGACGCGGCGGCGGTGTACGTCCATGTGGTGCGCGGTGAAGTGCGCCTGGAGAAGGCGGAGTTGGGCCCCGGCGACTCGGCGCGGATCACGGACGCCGAGCACCTGGAGCTGACGGCGGGAGCGGGGGCGGCGGAGGTCCTCGTCTGGGAACTGGGCTGAGTGCGCGGCCGGCCCCTCAGTCCTGCCAGTAGAACAGCAGCGTGGCGACGTCGAGCGGGGCACGGTCGCCGAAGTGGTAGACGCACAGATCGGTGACGCGGATCGCGCCGGTGGCCCCGTCGATCCAGCGGAAGCCGGCCGATTCGAGGGCCCGGCGGGCAACGGGGTCGCAGTCGTGATCGGTGGCGAAGCGCCCGAGCGTACTGACCATCAGCTCCTTCCCGCCGCCGTACGCGATCACGTGATAGGTGCCGTCGCCCTGGTGGTGGTGCTCGCCGGCGCTCACCGGTCTCCTGGGTGCGAGCCCGGCCGCGGTGAGAGCGGCGGTGGCGCGGCGAAGCTGTTCGTCCACGTCGACGCGGGGCGGAGGCTCGGTGCACAGCACCTCGACGCGCCAGCGCGGGTCGCTCTGTGTACGGCAGCCCGGTGCGTACGCGTGCACGATCGCGGAGCGCAGTTCCTCGTCCAGACCGGGGACCTCGACCCGGGGACGGCCGAGCGCCTCGTGGATCGCCCGCGTCTCGGCGGCGTCCTCGGTCAGGCGGTACAGCGCGTACGCGGCCCACAGCTTCGCCTCGGTCGTCGGGGCCTCATCGAGGTAGAGCCGAAGCCGGTCCGCGTCGTCGGCGAGCGACTGGGCGAGATGAGCGACAAGGCGGTCGGGGTCCGCGAGCGCGTCGGTCACGTCCTCACCGGCGCGGGCCCGCATACGGACCCGGAAGGCACGGTCCTCGGGCCGCGCGTCACCGAGGTCGTGCAGCACCGCGTCGAGCCCGAACCGGTCGATGAGTGCGTCGAGTCCGGCCTCGCCGAGGGCCTGGTTCCGCGGCCACGGGTCGGCCGCGAGCGTCGCCAGCTCCCGCACGGCCGTACGGTCGCCGAGTCTGCCGCGTGCCTGGAGGAACGCCTCGGGCATGCCGAACGACTTCTCCGTCCGCCGGTCCTCGTGCCGCAGCCAGGGCAGGAGTTCGTCCCGGTCCGCGAGCACGTCCAGCAGCGCGCGGCGCACCTCGCCCACATCACCGCAGTCACGGACCCGCGCGAGCAGCGTGGGCACCCGTGCCTCCGGCACCCGCCCGGCCAGCGCGAGCGCGCACGGCCTGCGCCGCCACCAGGGGTGTGCCCGGTCGGCCACGTACCGCGCGAGCGCGTCGGCGTCGAACTCGCGCAGGGCGGCGGCGTCTTCGCGTCCGGCCTGCGGGATCAGGGCCTCGATGTCTCGCATCCGGGGATGCTACGGGAGCTTCACAGGCTGCTGACGAACGACCGCCAGGCGTCGGCGCCGAGGATCAGGACGGGGCCGGAGGGGTTCTTGCTGTCACGGACGGGGACGGCGGCGGGGCAGTTGTCGGCGACCTCGACGCATTCGCCGCCGTTGGTGCCGCTGTACGTGGATGTGCGCCACGTGGCGCCGCCGGTGACGGTGCACTCGACGCAGTCGCCACCGGTGTTACCGCTGTAACTGGACTTGCGCCACTGCGCGTTGCTCAACTCCGGACCGGTCTGCATAACGCTCCTCCATCACACGCCTGATCAGAGTCGCCGAATCCCCTACGGAGAGGGCGGCGGCCTGCAAGTGAGCGTAACGGCGGGCCGCTTCCCTGAGGGTCTCGGGGTTGGCCGTCATATGGCCGGAGGCGATGTCCTCGGTGTAGGTGATGTCCGGGTCGTCGTCGAAGCGCAGCAGGTTGAACGACCCCGCCAGACCTGTGTGTTCACCAGCTGCATTCGGCAGCACCTGAATCCGCATCCAGCGGTGGCCCACGAACTCCAACAAGCGCCCGAGTTGCCTTCGCATCACCTCACGCCCGCCGATCGGCCGGTGCAGCACCGCCTCGTCGAGGATCGCCCAGGCCAGCGGCGGCCGTTCCCGCTCCAGGATGCGCTGGCGCTCCACGCGGGCCGCCACCAGCCCGTCGAGGTCGTCCGGCATTCCCGTCGCGAGCACCGCCCGCGCGTACTCCTCCGTCTGCAACAGCCCGTACACCAACTGCGCCTGGTACGTGGAGATGTACGCCGCCTTCGCCTCCATCTCCGCGTACGGCTGGAACCAGTGGGGCAGCTGGCTGCGCAGCACCAGACCGGCCAGGCGCGAGAACACCCCGTCCGTGCCGAGAGCCGCGTCCACCCGCTCGGAGAAGTCGCGGGTGGGGACCTTCTTCGTCGTCTCGATCTGGCCGATGAGCGAGCCCGTACAGAAGATGATCTCGCCCAACTGGCCCTGTTTGAGCCCGTGGGCCTCGCGCTGGCGGCGCAGCTCCCAGCCGTAGTAGTCGAGCGGGGATGCGCTGGGGTCGAGTGACTGGATGTTGGCCACGGGGGCACCTCCGGCCTGCAACGCCTCGCGGCGTTCGTTTCGGTTCGTAGCCGAGCGTAACCGGCGCATCGCACGCTGGTGACATGAATCACGTAACCGATCCGCAGGTGAACGAGGCCGCCGCCCGGTACCGCACCGACTTCGCGGTGGCCGACCATTCCGCCCGGCACCTGCGGCGCATCCTGCGGTTCTACCTCGAAGGCTCCGGGCTGCTCGATGTGGCCGACGCGGCCGAGCTGGCGCTCACCGAGCTGATCGCGAACGTCGTACGGCATGTCCCCGGGCGCCGCTGCCGCACCTGCATCCTTCTGCGGGCCGACGGCGTACGCGTGGAGGTGGCCGACGACTGTCCGAAGCTGCCCGAGCCGGCGGCACGCGACGAACTGGCCGACGGCGGACGGGGGTTACTGCTGGTCGAGGCGGTCACCGACCGGTGGGGCGTGCAGCCGCATGCCGGCGGGCAGGGCAAGACCGTGTGGTTCGAGTGCCTTGCCTCGTCACCGGACGACCGGCCGGGACGGCTCAGCCCCGCAGCTCCGCCAGGACCGCGTCCGTGAACGGCGGCCACGCCTCGATCGCCCACGGCCCGAAGGCGCGGTCGGTGAGCACCACGCACGCCGCCTGCGCGTCCGGGTCGATCCACAGGAACGTGCCCGACTGGCCGAAGTGGCCGAAGGTGCGGGGTGAGGACGAACTGCCCGTCCAGTGCGGGGACTTGCCGTCGCGGATCTCGAAGCCGAGACCCCAGTCGTTCGGCTTCTGGTTCCCGTAGCCGGGCAGGATGCCCGACAGACCCGGATGGACGACGCTCATCGCCTCCAGCACGGTCCGCGCGTCCAGCAGCCGGGGCGCCTGTACCTCGGCGGCGAAGCGCACCAGGTCGTCCACGGTCGAGGTGCCGTCCTTCGCCGGGGAGCCGTCGAGCGTCGTCGCCGTCATCCCCAGCGGCTCCAGCACCGCCTGGCGCAGATACTCCGGGAAGGGGATCTCGGTGGCCTTGGCGACATGGTCGGCGAGTTGCTCGAAGCCGGCGTTGGAGTAGATCCGGCGCGTGCCGGGCGCCGAGGTCTGCTTGTGCTCGTCGAAGGCGAGCCCGGAGGTGTGGGCGAGAAGGTGGCGCACCGTGGACCCCTCGGGACCCGCGGGCTCGTCCAGCTCGACCGCGCCCTCCTCGTACGCCACGAGTACCGCGTACGCGGCGAGCGGCTTGGTGACCGAGGCGAGCGGGAAGCGCTGTGCGACGGGGCCGTGCGAGCCGGCGACGGTTCCGTCCGCTCGGACGACGGCGGCAGCCGCGGTCGGTACGGGCCAGTTCTCGATCTTCGCCAGGCTCTGCATGCCTGCGAGCCTAGCCGCGTGTCAGCCGGGACCGCCGGGCGGGCGTCACACCGACCGCCCGGCGACCGTTTCCGCGTCGCCGGGGGACAGCAGCAGGCCGGAGGCCGCGATGAGCGCCACCACGCCGGACAGCACGAACAGCGCGGGCGAGGGACCCCAGGGCACCATCAGCGTGCCGGCCAGCCCGCCCAGGAACATGCCCGCCACCGTGGCGACGGGCCGGACGAACCGGATCTCCCGCCCGCCGGATGCCGTGGTCCCGGGGACCAGCAGGGTGCCGATCAGGGTGACCAGGGGGATCTGGATGAGCAGCGTCGTCATCCCGGTGATCGGGGCCCGCACCACCCCGATGTTGCGCAGACCCATCGCCAGGGCGACCAGGCCGATCACGGCGTAGCGCTGCCCGGAGGACACGGAACCGTCCCCGGGCCAGCCGAGGGCCACCACCGCCGCCACGGCCAGCAGGACCGCTTCGGCCGCCAGCGTATGGGGGAGCCAGAACGGGCGGCGCCGACGGAGCAGTCTGATCAGCGCGCTGCCGCAGACCACACCGAGGACGAACGCGGCCAGCGACACGGTCGAGGGGACGGCCGACGGGATGTCGCTCGTGCCGCCGAGGGCGAAGGCCAGGAACAGCAGGTTCCCGGTCGCCAGCGCGGTGAAGACATGGCCGAGGACCAGGAAACTGAGGGCGTCGACCGCGCCCGTCGTCACGGACAGCAGGGACAGGGCCCCCAGTACGGCTCGCTCACGGAAGTCCGTCAACGCAGACCGGGCCCCCGGAGCCGTCGCGGCATCGGATCATCGTGCACGGCTGGCTCCTGACGGTGTCTCCGGTCTCGCCCCGGCGCCTGTGCCGCGGACCTCCCGATCTTGCCCCGGCCGGGCCGTACCGCCGGGGACGACACCGCGTGCCCGCGCCCCCGCAGCCCTAAAGGGTGAGCCGCATCGCGGGGTCGGGGGTCCGGGCGAAGCCCAGCGAGGTGTAGAGCGGCTCGCCCTCGGAGGAGGCCCGCAGATCGATCTTGCGTACGCCGCGTTCCTCGAACCAGGCCAGCAGCGCTTCCATACAGGCGCGGGAGTGGCCCCTCCGACGCATGTCGGCGTCGGTCGCGACACTGAACACGTAGCCGCTGACACCCCGCGGGTTGCCCGGACCGCCGAGCCGGTGCTCGATGATGCCGACCGCGCAGGCCGCGAGCCCGCCCGGCCGGTCGACGACGAACGCCGTCAGATCGCCGTCCGGCTCGGCGAGCCTGGCCCGCAGGGTCGCGACGGCCGCGGGCTGCCAGCTGACGTCGGGGTTCGGGCCGTGGCACGAGTCCTGCATGACCTTGCGGAGGCGGACCAGTTCCAGGGCGTCTTCGGGCGTTGCCCGGCGGGCGGCAGTCATGAGCGGGACGCTAATGCGGGCACCCGCAAAACTGCCATCGGATTCTGCTTGCTTGGAGTGCACTCGAAGGTTTTAGCGTGGAGGTATGACGCTGATCGAGAGCACTCCCGTACGGACGGATCTCTGCAAAGCGGCTCCCCGCGCGCACCCGCGCCCGGAGGGGCAGGACCGCTACACGATCAGCGAGGTCGCCGCCTTCACCGGACTCACCGCGCACACCCTGCGCTGGTACGAGCGGATCGGGCTGATGCCGCATGTCGACAGGTCGCACACCGGGCAGCGGCGCTTCACCAATCGCGACCTCGACTGGCTCGCCTTCGTCGGCAAGTTGCGGCTGACCGGAATGCCCGTCGCGGACATGGTCCGGTACGCCGAGATGGTGCGGGCCGGCGAGCACACCTTCGATGCCCGGCAGGAGCTGCTGGAGCAGACCCGGCGTGACGTTCTCGCGCGGATCGCGGAACTCCAGGACACCCTCGCCGTGCTGGACCACAAGATCGAGTTCTACGCGGGCGCCCACCGGGCGCCGGAGAGGGTCTGAACCCTGATGAGCACCACCAAGATCGAACAGGTTCGTCTCGGGACCGGGGGCCCGCTGGTCGGCGTGCAGGGCCTCGGCTGCATGGGCATGAGCGAGTTCTACGGCGACACCGACGAGACGGCCGCCCGCGAAACCCTGGAAGCGGCGCTGGAAGGAGGTGTCACGCTCTTCGACACGGCCGACGTGTACGGGCGGGGCGCCAACGAGGAGTTCCTCGCACCCTTCTTCGGCGCGCACCGCGACGAGATAACCCTGGCCACCAAGTTCGCCATCGAGCGGACCGACGACCCGCAGTACCGGGCTGTGCGCAACGACCCCGCGTACATCCGCCAGGCCGTCGACGCGAGCCTCTCGCGGCTGAAGACCGAAGTGATCGACCTCTACTACATGCACCGCCGTGACCCGGGCGTTCCGCTGGCCGAGTCCGTCGGCGCGATGGCCGAGCTGGTCGCCGCCGGCAAGGTCAGGCACCTCGGGCTGAGCGAGGTCACCGGCCCCGAACTGCGCGAGGCGCACGCCGTGCACCCGATCGCGGCCCTCCAGTCGGAGTGGTCGCTGTTCAGCCGGGACGTGGAGCGCAGCGCGGTGGGCGCGGCGGCCGAGCTGGGTGTCGCGCTGGTGCCGTACTCCCCGCTCGGACGCGGATTCCTGACGGGTGCCTTCGCCGACGCCACGAAGGACCTGTCGCAGAGCGACTTCCGGCAGTACCAGCCCCGGTTCACCGGGGACAACGCCCGGAACAACGCGGCGCTGCTCGAACCGGTCCGCAAGATCGCCGACGCGCACGACGCGACCCTCGCCCAGGTGGCACTGGCCTGGGTGCAGCAGCAGTCCCGGGTGCACGGGCTGCCCGTGGTTCCGATCCCAGGCACCCGCAAGGCGTCCCGGCTCCGGGAGAACCTCGGGGCGACGAGGCTGACGCTCACCGACGAGGAACTGGCGCTGCTGGAGCCGATCGCCGGGCAGGTGGCGGGCGACCGCTACCCGGACATGTCGTCGACGTCGGCGGCGCGGGAGGTGTAGGACCCGCGCCTGCGCCCAGAAGCCTGAGCCGTCTACGACCCGCGCCTGAGCCCAGAAGCCTGAGCCGACTACGCGAGGCCCAGTGCGAAGACGGCGAAGCCCGCCGCGAGCAGCCCCGCTGCCGCGCGGCGGGTTCTCGTCGTCTTCGTCCACGGGGTCTCGAACCGGCGCGCGTACCGGCCGATGAGGACCAGCAGCCCGGCGAACAGCGGCAGCCACGCCAGCCGGGCGAGGATCCAGCCGAGCGAGTCGGGTGCGGTCGTCAGACCGGGTACGGCACCGGCGAACGCTCCCGGGACCGCCGCCGCCAGCATCGCCGTCTGGTGCCAGCACAGGATCGTCATCGCCGACAGGTTGACGACCACGACCGGGGCCCAGAGCGCCGGCCGCGTCAGCAGCCGGGCGATCCGGTCGCGGAGCAGGATCGCGGCGCCGCTCTGCACCGAGGCCAGGGCGAGCACCAGCAGCGACGGCGGATGGGAGTTGGTACGGGTCTCGCCCGGCACACCGACCATCGACGCCGGGTAGTCGAAGACCAGCAGCAGCACGGCGAAGAGCGCCGCGCCGCCGACGAGCAGGACCCGGGCGTGCCGGCGGCCGAGGCGCCCTTCGCCCCAGCTGACGCCGAGCTGGTACGCGAAGAGCCAGCCCGGAAGGATGTTGAGGACGCTCAGCCAGGACGGCACGGCGTCGGCGTACGGCCCGTAGCGCAGGACGTCCACGACGGCGACACTCACGAGCAGCGGCGCTGCCGCCCACGCCCCGAGCCGGCGGGCGAGGCGCACACACCACGGGGTCAGCGCCGTCACCACGGTGTACACGCCCACGAACCACAGGGGTTGGACGACCAGCGTCGAGCCGGTGCGCAGCGTCGTGCCGGGCACGCCGAGCGCGTACAGGACGGGGATCATCGCGGCCCAGACGGCGGTGACTCCGAGCACCGGCCGACCGAGGCGGGCGATGCGCTGCTTCAGCCACTGGGCGGTGGAGCCCGGGCGGCGGTGGTATGAGAGCACGGACGCGTAGCCGCCGACCAGGAAGAAGATCCCGAGCATCTGGAGCACCCAGCTGACCGGGGCGAAGAAGCCGAACGTCGCGAGCGGGCTGGCGTTGTGCAGGGCTCCGTCGGCGTCGAGGGTGAAGCCGCCGAGCAGCCAGTGCCCGGTCGGCACGGCGAGCAGGGCGAGCGCTCGCAGCCCGTCGACGGCACGGTCGCGGTGGGCGGGTGTGCGGGCCTCGATCTTCTCGGCGAGTCTCATCGGACGTCTCCTTCGTGCCTCGCGGATGCGGGCCCCGCGGACGCCGCACGGCCGGTCGCGATGGCGGCGAAGTGCCGGAGCGAGTCGGTGCCGGGGGCGAAGTAGCCGGTGTGCCCCTCGGCCCGTTCGGCGGGAACCGGGCGTGCGCCGAAGGCGGGTGAGGCGGGGTCGTTGCCGTGGCCGAGCCCGAGGAGTTCGACGTGCGGGACCTTGGAGATCCAGTCGGACGCGTCCTTGGCGGCCCACACCCGGGCGTCGGTGCGCAGTTCGCGGACGGAGCCGGCGCGCATCCCGGGGGAGCCGAGCACGACGATGTCGGCGGCCCGAAGGTCACCGGCGGCGAGACCGCAGACGACGGAGCCGTAGCTGTGGCAGAACAGGCTCGGCCGCGGTGCGTCGACCGCCGCCAGCCCGTCGGCGAAGCGGGTCAGGCGTACGGCGCCGGCCTCGGCCAGGTCGCCGGTGGCGGCGTCCAGCCCGACACCGACGGGGGTGGTGTAGCCGGTCCACGCGATGACGGCGGTGCCGGGGTCCGTCGCCGCCCGGAGGGAGTTGGCCATCCCGGCGGGCGTGCCGTACGGGTCCTTGGCGCGGTCGAAGGTCCCGGCGTCCATGTCGGACCCCGGCACGATCACCGACACATGGCGGGCGTGCTCCAGGTCGCCGTAGACCTCGGCGACCTGGCCGCGGCCGCGGGGGTCGAAGGCGAGTATCTGCCGCCCGGGCTCCGCCAGTCGTGCGAGCGGAGTGCCGCGCAGGGCACGGGAGTTGGCCTCGTACCGCAGGGCGACGGGTGCGCCGTCCAGATTGCCGACGACGAGCGGGTGGCGGTGGGCGAGACGCTGCCGGGCGGCGGGGTCCAACGTGCGGAAGAAGTCCGCTACTTGGGTGGGCTCGGCGGTGGCGGGGTCGGGCAGGGCGCGGCCGAGGGAGCGGTCGGCGTTCCACTCGGCGGTCCCGGGCGGCGGACCGGTGACCGGCCGTTGCGCGCTCCCGGAGGCCCAGCCGGCGGTCCCGGAGACGACGGTCGTCGCCAACGCAACAGCCACCAGGGTTCGTTTGTAGCGGCGCATGCTCCCGCCCTTCCTCTCGCTCGTCCGTCTGCGTGACGGAGGGAAGGTAGGAAGGGGATGGGTGAGGGGGCGTCACCCCGGGGAGCCAGGTCGAAGGTGCTACCGGGGTATGAGCGGGCGGAGACGGGCGGGCGGGAAGGTGCGCCTGAAGGCTCAGGAACGGGCAGCAGGAAGCAGGCTCAGGAACGGACCGCCGGAACCGGCTGCCGGAAGCACATACGGAAGCAAGTGCGGGAACAGGCGCACCCGCAACCTCAGGAACGGGCAGCAGGAAGCAGGCTCAGGAACCTGCTGCCGGAAGCACGTGTACACGCAGGCCCGGCAGCAGGTCCGGGCACGGGAACAGGCGCACCCGCAGGCTCAGGAGTCGGCCGCCCCGGGCCGGACCAGGCCCGATTCGTACGCGAAGATCACTGCCTGCGCCCGGTCCCGCAGCGCCAGCTTCGACAGGACCCTGCCGATGTGCGTCTTCACCGTCTGTTCCGCCAGCACCAGATGGGCCGCGATCTCCTGGTTGGACAGACCGCGCGCGATCAGTTCCAGGACCTCGGTCTCGCGCGGGGTCAGGCCGTTCAGCCGCAGGGAGGGGTCCTTCCGCGGCGCCTGCCGCTGGGAGGCGAACTCGGCGATCAGCCGGCGGGTGACCGAGGGGGCCAGCAGCGCCTCGCCCGCCGCCACCACCCGTACCGCCGCGATCAGATCCGCCGGGGGCGCGTCCTTCAGCAGGAATCCGGACGCACCCGCCCGCAGCGCCTCGTACACGTAGTCGTCCACGTCGAAGGTGGTCAGCATCAGCACCTTGGGCACATGCACGACTCCCACCGGCGGGTGGAGGATCTCGCGGGCGGCGGCCAGGCCGTCCATCTCCGGCATCCGGACGTCCATCAGCACCACGTCGGGGTGCGTGGAACGCGCCACGTCCACGCCCGCCCGGCCGTCCGGCGCCTCGCCCACCACGTCGATGTCGGACTGCGCGGCCAGCAGCGCGGCGAAGCCCGCCCGCACCATGGCCTGGTCGTCGACGATGATCACGCGGATGGTCACGAAGGGTCCTCCGAAGTGGGGGGAGTGGCCAGCGGAAGCCGCGCGGCCACCCGGAAGCCGCCGTCCGGCAGCGGGCCGGTGTCCAGTGTTCCGCCGGTCAGCCGTACGCGTTCCCGCATACCGACCAGACCGTGTCCGGTGCCGGTGGTCTCCAGCGGTGACGTGCGTTCCTCCGCCGGGAGGTTGACGACGAGGACGGTCAGATCCGTGCCGTCGGACGTCACCGAGACCCGGGTCGGCGCCCCGGGCGCGTGCCGCACCACATTGGCGAGCGCCTCCTGCACGATGCGGTACGCCGACAGATCGACCGCCTGCGGCACCGGGTCGTCCGGCACTCCGAGCGCCAACTCCACCGGCACGCCCGCCCGTACGGTCGCCTCCACCAGCTGCTGCACCCGGTCGAGCCCGGGCTGCGGGGTCAGTTCGCCCTCCGTGCCCTCGCTGCGCAGCACCGTCAGCAGCCGGCGCATCTCCGTCAGCGACTCACGGGCGCCCGCGGCGATCGCCCCGAACTCCTCGCGCGCCGCGTCGGGCAGGCCCTCGATGCGGTACGGCGCGGAATCGGCCTGCACCGTGATCAGCGACATGTGGTGGGCGACGACGTCGTGCAGCTCGCGCGCGATCCGCGCCCGCTCCTCCAGGACCGTGCGCTGCGCCCGCTCCGCCTCGCTGATGGTTTCCTGCACGACCAGCCGGCGCTGTGCGTCGCCGCGTTCGCGCAGCGCGCCGGTGACGACCAGCACCACCCCGCTCAGGACGAACAGCAGCAGATGGATGCCGTCGCTGCGGTCCTGCGAGATCAGTTCGAACAGCCACCCCACCGCTCCGGTCGCCAGCCAGACGGCCAGCAGCGTACGGCGCGGCTCCCGCAGCCCGAGGCAGGCCATCAGGACGAGGTACCCGATGACCACCATCGGCGTCCACGGCCAGCTCCGGTCCACGGTCCCGGCGGCGCCCATCAGCGCGAACGCGCCGGCGACATCCGCCGCGGCCACGATCCACCACGCCTGGAGCGGGCGGGTGAGGGCCAGCAGCAGCGGCACGGTCTGGGCGGTGGCCAGCGCACCGGCGACCGCTCCGTTCAGCCGGTAGTCGTTGACGAGCACACTGACCGTGACCGGCAGCAGAGTCACGACGAACGCGAACACCACCACGTACGGCGTCAGCCGCAGCCACCGCTTCTCGACCGAGCCGAAGAGCGGGGCGGTGGACGACGACGGCGTACGGAGGTCGGCGGCGAGGAGACGCAGATTGTCCTGGGCGCCGCGCAACGCGCGGGAGCGTCGCGAGGGGGAGGACCGGGGAGACTGGGACATGGCCTGATCAGCGTAGGCAGACCGGCCGGCCCGGGGCGTCATACCCGGGGGCCGGGCGCGGTGTCATACCCCGGTATGACACCACCGCCCGCTCCGGCCCGCTCACAGCTCCGCCAGCAGCTGCGCCTTCTTCGAGCTGAACTCCTCGTCCGTCACCAGACCCGCCAGATGCAGTTCGCCCAGGTGCCGGATCCGCTCGGCGATGTCCGCCGGGTCGCGACGGCACGCCTGCATGGCCATCGCGGGCGGCGAGCCGGAGTTCTGCACGGATTCGAGGACCGCCGCCGCGAACGGCAGCGACTCGTGCACCTGTCCCTTGTTCAGCCCGAACATCAGCGCGGCCGGGTCCTTGTCGAGCGCGGGCCGGGCCGTGTCGTCGACCGGCGGATTCGCGCGCCGGACGAGCCGCAGATATCCGTCGAGGGCCTCGGGCGTGCGCCATTCCACCCCGCTCAGCTCGTCGACCGGGAAACACTGGTCGCCCGCCTTCCACTTGGCGGACGACGCACCCGCCCACGACCAGCGGAAGTCGACACGGGAGCCGTCGAAGGAGGCTTTGCCGTCGTACGCCTTGAAGTTCAGGGGCGCGCTGGGCGCGGCCACGGCGTACCGGTCGACGGGACGGTCGGCGTCCGAGGGCAGCACGGCCCTCAACTCGTCGGCGTAGTACTCGGCAAGGGTCTCGCGGTCGGCCGGCAGCACCAGGCGGTACGGATCGCACGCTTCCTTCAACTGCCCGGCCGCTGCCTCCATCAGAGGATCGGCACCGGGTCTGGGTGCCGCATGCAGCACCACCGTGCCCCGCTTGCCCGGGGAAAGTGTCACCGACGCCAACGCTTCGTGAGGGATGCGGCGTTCGCGGAGCGTCTGGAACAGCTTCGGCGCGCGGTGTCCCCGTTCGAAGCGGATGATCACGGAGTCGGTCTCGAACTCCCACGTGGCTTGAATTCCGGCCAGTTCGTCACCCATACGCCTCATCGTAGGCGGCGGGCGCCCGCACGTCTTCCCTCGGTGCCGAGCCCGGTTGACGAAGTTCTACGCGCGTCAGACCGCTTCTTCGCCGTAGATACCACTGCGGCATGTGTCATCGGCGCTCGCACAGGTGACACCGTCGAACGAACCGACGCCGATCTCCGCGAAGTTGGTGATGCTCTCCGTGCCCGGCTCGAAATAGCCGGTGTGGCCGACAGCGTCCGCCGCCGACATCACCCGCGCGCCGAACTCCGGTGCCACCGGGTCCTCGCCGTGCCCCAGTCCGCCGACCGCCAGATGCGGCACGTCCTGGATCCAGTCGTCGCTGTCGCGCATCGCCCACACCCGGGCGCGCGTGTGCAGCGCCGCGGCGTTCTCGGCGCGCATGCCCGGGCTGCCGGCCACCGCGATGTCGGTGACGCGCTCGGGCAGTTGACGTGCGGCGACGCCGCAGACGACGGAGCCGTAGCTGTGGCAGAAGAGTGCGACGCGGGCCGGGCCGGGCAGGGCCTCGGTCAGCGCCGTCAGCCGGACGGCGCCGCTCTCCGCCAGCCTGCCTATGGCCGAGTCGACGCCGAGCCCCGCCGGGGCCGTGTAGTCGGCCCAGGCGATGACCGCCGTACGCGCCCGGGGCGAGGCCGCCCGCTCGGCCGCGTAGAGCGACTTGGCCATGCCGACCGGCGCCGCGTACTTGCGGGCGGTCCGCTGGAAGGTGAGCAGATTGGTGTCCACACCGGGGACGACCACGGACACGCGTTCGGCGCGGTTCAGATCACCGAACACCTCGGCGACCTTGCCGGGCCCGGACGGGTCGAAGGCGAGGATCTGCCGCTCGGGGTCCATGAGGGACTCGAAGCGGTTGATCCGGCGGGTCGCCATGCGCCGGCCGTCCGCGGTGAGGTCGGCGGTGGCGAAGCGTTTGCGTTCGAGTTCCAGTGCGCGCGCCAGGCCCTTGCGGTTCGCCCGATAACGCAGAGCGACCGGAGCGCCGTTGAGATTGCCGACCACGTACGGGTACTCGTCGGCGAGCCGCATGCGTTCCGCGCCCCGCAGCGAGGCGAAGAAGGCCGTGAGCTTCTTCGGTGACGAGTCGGTGCCGGGCAGGGCCCTTGCTCCTATGCGCGCCTTGCCCCAGCCGCTGAGCTCGGCCTCGTAGATGTCACGAGGGCCGCCCTGGTGCCGTACGGCCGTCCAACCGGTGGTCGCCAGCATCAGGAACACGACCGTGAGCGCGAGGAAAGCGCGCACGGTGACGGGGGTGGGGGAGGAGTCGAAGGAAGTCACTGAGAGACACCCTAGGAGAAGCCGGCGGTGGCTCGCGAAGACCGTGAGGGAGATCACGTGTTCAGAACGTAATTACGGGGAAGAACCGTGACTTGAGCCACGCCGGGGAGTGCACTCCGGCGTGTCATCGACCCGCTTCGTGCCCCCCGCGGCGTGACTGCGACTCGTCACGCGCCGTCGCCACCGGCGCGCGCCGGTCCGCCTCGTCACTCCGGCCTGTCACTCCGTGCCGTCGCTTCCGGGGCCCGCTGCGTGCGCCAGTCGTCCGCCAGCGCCGGCTTCAGACGGTCCAGATAGGTGGCCGTGAGGCTGCGGATCGCTTCCGGGCTCCAGTCCTCGCCCTGCCCCCACAGTCGTCCCGTGACGCGCATCACACCGCTGAGCGCCGCCACCGCCACCCGGGGACGCGGGTCGGCGTCGACGTCCAGACCCTCGCGCTCGGCGATCAGTTGGGCGATCGTCTCCTCCAGGTCCGCCGACCGGCGCAGATGCACCGCCAGCAGTGCGGGAGTCGACTCGATCATGAGATAGCTGCGCATGTGCAGTTCGACCGGGACGATCTCCGCGATCGCCTCGCCGATGGTGTTCCAGCCGTCGAGCACCGCGTTGCGCATCGCCTCGAACGGGCCTTCCTGCGCGGGCCGTTCGCGTACCGCCTCGATGAAGTGGGCCTCGACCACTTCCTGGACGGCGAAGGCGACCTCCTCCTTGCTGGTGAAGTACCGGAAGAAGGTGCGCTGCGAGACGTCGACGGTGTCCGCGATCTCGTCGACGGTCGTCTGCTCGTACCCCTTCGTGGTGAACAGCTCCAGCGCGGCGCGCACCAGCGCGTCACGGGTGAGCTGCTTCTTGCGTGCGCGCAGTCCGGTCGGCTCGGCCGTCACTACCTGGGTCCTCTTTCCGACGCTTTCGACCAGCTCAGCCTACCTGTGAGCAACGTGACAGTTACCGACTTGTGAATTGGTTTGTCAACTGTCAGCGACTGACATTAGCCTCCCACGCATGACTAGTCAGACCACCGTCGAAAAGGCGCCGAAGGATCCCCAGGACCCCATACCGGCCCAGGTCAAGGGGCTCCGCGGCCACCCCTGGCTGACGCTGTTCGCCGTGGCCATCGGCGTGATGATGGTGGCACTGGACGGCACCATCGTCGCGATCGCCAACCCCGCGATCCAGAAGGACCTCGGCGCCACCTTCGCCGACGTGCAGTGGATCACCAACGGCTACTTCCTCGCCCTCGCCGTGACGCTGATCACCGCGGGCAAGCTCGGTGACCGCTTCGGCCACCGGCAGACGTTCCTCATCGGTGTCGTCGGCTTCGCCGCGGCCTCTGCGGCCATCGGCCTCTCCGACAGCATCACCCTGGTGGTCACCTTCCGCGTGCTCCAGGGTCTGTTCGGCGCGCTCCTGATGCCCGCGGCGCTCGGACTGCTGCGCGCCACCTTCCCCGCCGAGAAGCTGAACATGGCGATCGGCATCTGGGGCATGGTCATCGGCGCCTCCACCGCGGGCGGCCCGATCCTCGGCGGTCTGCTGGTCGAGCACGTGAGCTGGCAGTCGGTCTTCTTCATCAACGTCCCGGTCGGCGTCATCGCGCTCGTCCTCGGTGTGCTGATCCTCAGGGACCACCGCGCCGAGAACGCCCCGAGGTCCTTCGACATCCTCGGCATCCTGCTGCTGTCGACCGCGATGTTCTGCCTGGTCTGGGCGCTCATCAAGGCCCCCGCGTGGGGCTGGGGCGACGGCCGGACCTGGGGCTTCATCGCCGCCTCGGTGGTCTGCTTCGCGTTCTTCGCCTACTGGGAGAACCGGGTCGCCGAGCCGCTGATCCCGCTGAAGCTGTTCCGCTCGGTCCCGCTCGCGGCCGGCACCGTCCTGATGGTGCTCATGGCCATCGCCTTCCTGGGCGGACTGTTCTTCGTCACCTTCTTCCTCCAGAACGTGCACGGCATGAGCCCGGTCGACAGCGGACTCCACCTGCTGCCCCTGACCGGCATGATGATCGTCGGATCGCCGCTCGCCGGCGCCATGATCACCAAGACGGGCCCGCGCGTCCCGCTCGCGGGCGGCATGGTGCTCACCGCGGTCGCCATGTTCGGCATGTCGACCCTCGACACCGACACCGGCAGCCTGCCGATGTCCATCTGGTTCGCCCTTCTCGGCCTCGGCCTGGCCCCGGTCATGGTCGGCGCGACCGAGGTCATCGTGGGCAACGCCCCGATGGAGCTCTCCGGCGTCGCCGGCGGTCTCCAGCAGGCCGCCATGCAGATCGGCGGCAGCCTCGGCACGGCGGTGCTCGGCGCGGTCATGGCGTCCAAGGTCGACAACGACCTGCCGGGCAACTGGGCCGACGCGCAGCTTCCGCCGCTCAGCCCGGCCCAGTTGGACCAGGCGTCCGAAGCCGTTCAGGTGGGTGTGCCGCCGGTCGCTCCGGGAACACCGCCCGAGCTGGCCGAGAAGATCGTCGGTGTCGCCCACGACACCTTCATCTCGGGCATGGGCCTCGCCTGCCTGGTGGCCGCCGGTGTCGCGACCGTCGCGGTGTTCGTCGCCCTGCTCACCAAGCGCGGTGCGAACGCCGACGCGGGTATGGGCGGCGCCCACATCTGACGCCGTCGCCGCCCTCGACGGGCGTCAACCTCGTGTGACCGACAGCCCCGCCGGACGACTCCGGCGGGGCTGTCGCCTATCCGGATGATCTCGGCCCGTTCCCCTTCCGCGGGCGTCTTCGTGTGCTCCAGGCTCCCGGTCAAGTGATCAGTCACCACGCGGCCATGCATCACATGGCCATGCACCGCGCGGTCATGCACCACGTGGTCGCACCACACGATCAATCACCACACGGGGGTTCACCGACATGCGTGCGACACCACTGCTCGCCGCGGCCGCCCTGGCCGTCACCGCGCTCCTCCCGGCCCACGCCACCGCCGCCGGCCCGCCGCGCCTCGGGAGCTGCGGCGCCGGGCAGCTCTGCCTCTGGGCCAAGGCCGATTTCAAAGGCGCCCGCCAGACGCACGAGCTCGCCGGACTCGACATCGACAGCTGTGTGCCGCTGCCGACCGGCACCGCCGCCGAGTCCCTGGTCAACCGCACCGGACGGCCGGTGACGACCTATCAGAGCCAGGAGTGCGCGGAGACGGGCGAGTTCGAGACCTACCCCGGTTCGGGCACCTGGCTGCCCCAGTCCCCGTACCGCGTCAGGGCGTTCAAGGTCTGGGAGCGCTGAACCGGGGTACCCGGGCCTGCGTAGCCCCGAATCGGTCGAACTCAGGGAGTGATGATGGCGGGCTTCGGACACACATCGCGCAGGCACCCTCGCTCACGCGGCCGGACGTGGTCGCGGAGCGGGCCGGACCGCGCGGCACTGGGAATCATCGGGCTGATCTGTGCGATCACCGGATTCTTCGTGCTGGGGATCATCCTCGGCCCGATCGCCGTCGTCTGCGGCTGGCTCGCCATGGGCCGCAGCTGGAACGGCACGCAGCACATACCGGCGCTCGTCGCGCTGGTCCTCGGTGCCATCGACACCGTCCTGGCCATCGTCTGGCTGGCGGGAGCCGCGGCTCCCGGCGGCGGGATGTGGTGATCAGCCTCGCACCGCGGACTCGTCGGGCGGACCGGCCGGGGTGGGCACAGAGCCCATCCCGGCCGCGCCCGTTCCCTCGCCGGCCGTGCCGGTCGGCACGCTCGCCCCTGTCGCCCCTGAATCCGATGACTCCGAGGACTGCGACAGCGCGGTCACCTGGGCGCGCAGCGCCTTCACCTCGGCCGTCAGCGCCTCCAGCAGGGCCGTCTGCCGGCGCTCCTCCGCGTCGTCCCGCTCGAATCGGGAGATGAACCAGGCCGCGATGTTCGCCGTGACGACACCCAGCAGGGCGATACCGGAGATCATGAGCCCGACCGCGAGCAGCCGGCCGAGCCCCGTCGTCGGCGCGTGGTCCCCGTAGCCGACCGTCGTCATGGTCGTGAACGACCACCACACCGCGTCGCCCAGCGTCTTGATGTTCCCGTCCGGCGCGTCCCGTTCGACGTGCAGCACGGCCAGTGAACCGAACATCATCAGCCCGACCACCGCGCCGGCCACATAGGTCGTGAGCGTGATCTGCGGCGCCATCCGCGCACGCCGGCCCACCAGCAGCAGGGTGGAGACGACGCGGAGCAGGCGCAGCGGCCGCAGCAGCGGCAGCACCACGGCGAGCAGATCGAGCGGATGGCTGCGGACGAAGAGCCACCGGCTCGGCGCCAGCGCGAGCCGCACCAGGTAGTCGACGGCGAACGCGCCCCACACCACCCACTCGACGGCCGTGCACAGGGTGTGCACCCAGCCGTCGGCGCCGGGCGCCACGATCGGCACCGCGTACGCGAGCGCGAACGCGGCGGCGAGCACCAGCAGGGGCGTCTGCATACGCTCTTCCCACCGGACCTGGGCTGTTCGCTGCTTCATCCGCGCATCGTAGAACGGGCCCGGGAAACGAGTGAGGGGCGGCCGGATCCAGCCCGGCCGCCCCGCACCCCTGCGACTGCTACGCGTCGCCGCCCGCGGGACCCGGGTCGGCCGCCGCGACATCCAGCAGCTGGTAGCGGTCCACGGCCTGCTTCAGCACCGAGCGGTCGACCTTGCCCTCACGGGCCAGCTCGGTGAGGACCCCCAGCACGATCGACTCGGCGTCGATGTGGAAGAACCGGCGGGCCGCGCCACGGGTGTCGGCGAAGCCGAAGCCGTCGGCGCCCAGCGACTGGTAGGTGCCCGGCACCCAGCGCGAGATCTGGTCGGGGACGGAACGCATCCAGTCCGACACGGCCACGAACGGTCCCTCGGAGCCCTGGAGTTTCTGCGTGACGTACGGGACGCGCTGCTCCTCCTCCGGGTGCAGGAGGTTGTGCCGCTCGACCTCGACGGCCTCGCGGCGCAGCTCGTTCCAGGACGTCGCCGACCAGACGTCCGCCTTGACGTCCCAGTCCTCCGCGAGAATCCGCTGTGCCTCGATCGCCCACGGCACGGCCACACCGGACGCCATGATCTGCGCCGGGATCCGGCCCTGCTCGCCGGCCTTGAAGCGGTGGATGCCCTTGAGGATGCCCTCGACGTCCACGTTCTCCGGCTCGGCCGGGTGCTGGATCGGCTCGTTGTAGACGGTGAGGTAGTAGAAGACGTCCTCGCCGTGCGGGTGCTCCTCGTCGGAGCCGTACATCCGCCGCAGACCGTCCCGCACGATGTGGGCGATCTCGAAGCCGAAGGCCGGGTCGTACGCGACACAGCCCGGGTTCGTCGAGGCCAGCAGCTGCGAGTGGCCGTCCGCGTGCTGGAGGCCCTCACCGGTCAGCGTCGTGCGCCCGGCGGTGGCGCCGAGGACGAAGCCGCGCGCCAGCTGGTCGGCCATCTGCCAGAACTGGTCGCCGGTGCGCTGGAAGCCGAACATCGAGTAGAAGACGTACACCGGGATCAGCGGCTCGCCGTGGGTGGCGTAGGCCGAGCCGGCCGCGATCAGCGATGCCGTACAGCCGGCCTCGGAGATGCCGTCGTGCAGCATCTGACCGGTCGGCGACTCCTTGTACGCGAGCAGCAGCTCGCGGTCCACCGCCTCGTACTGCTGACCGAGCGGGTTGTAGATCTTCGCGCTCGGGAAGAAGGAGTCCATACCGAAGGTGCGGTACTCGTCGGGCGCGATCAGCACGAAGCGCTTGCCGATCTCCTTGTCCCGCATGAGGTCCTTGAGCAGCCGGACGAACGCCATGGTGGTGGCGATGGACTGCTGGCCGGAACCCTTCTTCACAGCCGCGTACGTCTTGTCGCCCGGGAGCTCCAGCGGCTTCGACCGCACGACACGGGTCGGCACATAGCCGCCGAGACCCTGTCGCCGGTCGTGCATGTACTGGATCTCCTCCGAGTCACGGCCCGGGTGGTAGTACGGCGGTGCGCCGTTCTCCAGCTGGTCGTCCGTGATCGGGATGTGCAGGCGGTCGCGGAAGCCCTTGAGGTCGTCGACCGTCAGCTTCTTCATCTGGTGGGTCGCGTTGCGGCCCTCGAAGTTCGGGCCGAGCGTCCAGCCCTTGACGGTCTGGGCGAGGACCACGGTCGGCTGGCCCTTGTGCGCCTTGGCCGCCGAGAAGGCCGCGTAGACCTTCTTGTGGTCGTGACCACCACGGCCCAGGTGCAGGATCTGGTCGTCGGTCATGTTCTCGACCATGGCGCGCAGCCGGTGGTCGTGACCGAAGAAGTGGTCGCGGATGTACGCGCCGGTCTCGGTGGCGTACGTCTGGAACTGGCCGTCCGGCGTGGTGTTGAGCTGGTTGACCAGCACACCGTCGCGGTCCTGGGCGAGCAGCGGGTCCCAGGAGCGGTCCCACACCAGCTTGATGACGTTCCAGCCGGCGCCGCGGAACTGCGACTCCAGCTCCTGGATGATCTTGCCGTTGCCGCGCACCGGGCCGTCGAGGCGCTGGAGGTTGCAGTTGACCACGAAGGTGAGGTTGTCGAGGCCCTCACGGGCGGCGATGGACAGCTGGCCGAGCGACTCGGGCTCGTCCATCTCGCCGTCGCCGAGGAACGCCCACACATGCGAGTCGGAGGTGTCGGCGATGCCGCGCGCCTCCATGTAGCGGTTCATCCGGGCCTGGTAGATCGCGCCGAGGGGGCCGAGGCCCATCGACACGGTCGGGAACTCCCAGAAGTCCGGCATCAGCCGCGGGTGCGGGTAGCTGGACAGACCGTTGGGCGCCTTGGACTTCTCCTGGCGGAAGGCGTCGAGCTGCGCCTCGCTCAGCCGGTCGAGCATGAACGCGCGCGCGTAGATGCCGGGAGAGGCATGGCCCTGGAAGAAGATCTGGTCTCCGCCCTTGCCGTCGTCCTTGCCGCGGAAGAAGTGGTTGAAGCCCACGTCGTACAGCGAGGCCGAGGAGGCGAAGGTCGCGATGTGGCCACCGACCCCGATACCGGGGCGCTGGGCGCGGGAGACCATCACCGCGGCGTTCCAGCGGGTCGCGTTGAGGATCTTGCGCTCGATCTCCTCGTTGCCCGGGAAGAACGGCTCGTCCTTGGTGGCGATCGTGTTGACGTAGTCCGTGCTGCGCATCTCGGGCACGGCCACGCGCTTCTCGCGGGCCCGCTCGATCAGCCGGAGCATGAGGTAGCGGGCGCGCTCCCGGCCCCGCTCGTCGACGGCGGCGTCGAGGGAGTCCAGCCATTCCTGGGTCTCTTCGGGATCGAAGTCCGGGACCTGACTGGGAAGGCCGCCAATGATGATCGGGTTGCGATCTGATCCGGAAGCCACGCTATTCCTTCGCTGTTCGGTGAGTTCTGCCTCTACACAAGATGTCTGCGCGGTGTCGCACCGCCTCCATCGTGGACCGCGGGGCGGCAAACGTCATCTCTACTGAGGGGTAACCCCAGCTCTGGCTGACATCCTGACCGGAGCTCGCCGCCGAACAGGGTCGGAACCCGTCCGGAGCCCCGTTCGGGCCCGGTCAAATCGCAACCTTACGCTCAAGGCGGCAAAGCGTTCCGTTTGGCTGTTCGGTTCCGAATGGCCCAGTGACTGGACGTATGGTGGCAAACATGGCGGAACGGGTGGGTGTCCGGTGCGGTCCCGGGCCGAGCGTGTCCGGGCTTGCGTCGAGACGGGCGCAAACGTCACCGTTTCGGCGGTCTGGACGGCCGGGTACTTGCGCGATCCGTCCCGCCCGTGTGGACTACGGCCAAAGCCACGCGTACGCGCGCGGCTGCAGCACTTACCGAACATGATCAGGAGGCAAGCCGTGAGCGCGACCGCGGACCACGCGGAGGAGCGGACCAACCCGGCCACCAGGCTGGGGTTCGAGCCCGGACAGGTGGTCCAGGAGATCGGCTACGACGACGACGTCGAGATGGAGCTCCGAGAAGCCATTGAGTCCGTGATCGGCCAGGAACTCGTGGACGAGGACTATGACGACGTCGCCGACGTCGTCATCCTCTGGTTCCGCGACGAGGACGGCGATCTGACGGACGCACTGGTGGACGCCATCGGGCTCATCGAGGAGGGCGGTGCCGTGTGGCTCATGACTCCCAAGACCGGCCGTGACGGCTACGTCGAGCCCAGCGACATCAACGAAGCCGCCCAGACCGCGGGTCTCTCCCAGACCAAGAGCATCAGTGCCGGCAAGGACTGGACCGGCAGCAGGCTGGTGACTCCCAAGGCGGCCAAGTCGAAGCGCTGAACCTCCAGCATCAGGCCCCGGCCCCCTCCGACCACGTCGGAGGGGGCCTTCTGCGTACCCGTGCCGTGAGCGAGGGCTGATCCGCCGGGGATCACGGGACAGCCCTTAGGGTGAGTGGACCCGTCACCCGAACGGGCTCACCGAAGGGATCCACACGACATGGCGATCGAGGTCGGCACCGAGGCCCCGGAATTCGAGCTGAAGGACAACCACGGGCGCACCGTGACGCTCGCCGAATTCCGCGGCGAGAAGAACGTGGTGCTCCTCTTCTATCCGTTCGCCTTCACCGGGGTGTGCACCGGTGAGCTGTGCGCGCTGCGCGACGAACTGCCCTCGTTCGTCAACGACGACACCCAGCTGCTCGCGGTCTCCAACGACTCCATCCACACCCTGCGCGTCTTCGGTGAGCAGGAGGGTCTGGAGTACCCCCTGCTGTCGGACTTCTGGCCGCACGGTGAGGTCTCGCGCGCCTACGGCGTCTTCGACGAGGAGAAGGGGTGCGCCGTGCGCGGCACCTTCATCATCGACAAGGAGGGTGTCGTCCGCTGGACCGTCGTCAACGGCCTTCCGGACGCCCGCGACCTGAACGAGTACGTCAAGGCGCTGCGAACCCTCTGACAAGCGCGACTCCACCCGGCCACACACGGATACACCCGGCGACCGACCGCGCGAAAGTCTGTTTTGCGCGGGAACCGGTCACTAGGATCCACTCGTTGATCCGACACCAACGCACGACGGGGGCGCTGCCCCTGATACCCAATGGAGGGACTCGTGGGAGTCAGCCTCAGCAAGGGCGGCAACGTCTCGCTGACCAAGGCCGCACCCAACCTGACGGCGGTCATCGTCGGTCTGGGCTGGGACGCTCGAACCACCACCGGTGGCGACTTCGACCTCGACGCCAGCGCCCTGCTGACCAACACCGAGGGCAAGGTCGCCAATGATTCGAACTTCGTCTTCTTCAACAACCTGAAGAGCCCCGACGGCTCCGTGGAGCACACCGGTGACAACCTCACCGGTGAGGGCGAGGGCGACGACGAGCAGATCAAGGTCAACCTCGCCTCGGTCCCGGCCGACGTCGACAAGATCGTGTTCCCGGTCTCGATCTACGAGGCCGAGAGCCGTCAGCAGTCCTTCGGCCAGGTGCGCAACGCGTTCATCCGCGTGGTCAACCAGGCGGACAACACCGAGCTCGCCCGGTACGACCTGAGCGAGGACGCGTCGACGGAGACCGCGATGGTCTTCGGCGAGCTGTACCGCAACGGCGCGGAGTGGAAGTTCCGTGCCATCGGCCAGGGCTACGCCTCGGGCCTGCGCGGCATCGCGCAGGACTTCGGCGTCAACGTCTGAGCAGGCCGCATTCCGTCCGGCGCCGCACTGAGAAGTGCGGCGCCGGACGCGCCTTGCACCACATCGTCAGCTGGGGAGGACCAGGATCATGGGCGTCACGCTCGCCAAGGGAGGCAATGTCTCCCTCTCCAAGGCCGCACCGAATCTCACGCAGGTGCTGGTGGGGCTCGGTTGGGACGCGCGCTCCACCACGGGAGCCGACTTCGACCTCGATGCGAGCGCGCTGCTCTGCAACGGCGGACGCGTTCTGGGCGACGAGTACTTCATCTTCTACAACAACCTCACGAGCCCCGACGGCTCCGTCGAGCACACCGGTGACAACCTCACGGGTGAGGGCGAGGGCGACGACGAGTCGCTGCTGGTGAACCTTCCCCAGGTGCCGGCCAACGTCGACAAGATCATCTTCCCGGTCTCGATCCATGAGGCCGAGAACCGCGGCCAGACCTTCGGGCAGGTCAGCAACGCCTTCATCCGGGTGGTCAACCAGGCCGACGGCCAGGAGCTGGCGCGCTACGACCTCAGCGAGGACGCGTCCACGGAGACCGCGATGATCTTCGGCGAGCTGTACCGGTACGGCGGCGAGTGGAAGTTCCGGGCCGTAGGGCAGGGGTACGCGTCGGGTCTGAGGGGCATCGCTCTAGACTTCGGGGTCAACGTTTCGTAAAGCTGCGCACGGAGCAGGTAAAGCCTGTCCTTGGTGCGTGGGAGACCTCCCCCAAGGTTCGCCCGGGGGAACCCCCATTACACGATTGGGTACCAGTGGTTCTGAAAACCTTCGGCTGGTCGTTCGCGGTGACCGCGCTCGGCCTGGTCGCGGCGGTGCTCTACGGCGGGTGGACGGCCTTCGGTGTCGTAGCGATCCTGTCCGTCCTCGAGATCTCGCTGTCGTTCGACAACGCGGTGGTCAACGCCGGAATCCTGAAGAAGATGAGTGCCTTCTGGCAGAAGATCTTCCTCACCATCGGCATTCTCATCGCCGTCTTCGGCATGCGACTCGTCTTCCCCGTCGTCATTGTCGCCGTCAGCGCCCAGCTCGGCCCCATCGAGGCGGTCGACCTCGCACTCAATGACAAGGACCAGTACCAGCAGCTGGTGACCGACGCACATCCGTCGATCGCCGCGTTCGGTGGCATGTTCCTGCTCATGATCTTCCTCGACTTCATCTTCGAGGACCGTGACATCAAGTGGCTCGGCTGGCTCGAGCGCCCGCTGGCCAAGCTCGGCAAGATCGACATGCTGTCGGTCTGCATCGCCCTGATCGTCCTGGCGATCAGCGCGGTGACCGTCGCGACCCACGCCCACCAGCACGGCGGCACCCACGTCGACAAGTCGTCCACGGTGCTGCTCGCCGGCGTCGCCGGCCTCATCACCTACCTCATCGTCGGCGGACTCTCCGGCTTCTTCGAGGACAGGCTCGAAGAGGAGGAGGAGCGCGAACACGAGGAAGAGGAGAAGGCCAAGGCGAGCGGCAAGAAGCCGTCCGCCGTGGTCCTCGCGGGCAAGGCCGCGTTCTTCATGTTCCTCTACCTGGAGGTCCTGGACGCGTCGTTCTCGTTCGACGGCGTCATCGGCGCCTTCGCCATCACCAACGACATCGTGCTCATGGCGCTGGGCCTCGGCATCGGCGCCATGTACGTCCGGTCGCTGACCGTCTACCTGGTCCGCCAGGGCACGCTCGACGACTACGTCTACCTGGAGCACGGCGCGCACTACGCGATCGGCGCGCTCGCCGCGATCCTGCTCATCACCATCCAGTACGAGATCAACGAGATCATCACCGGTCTCATCGGCGTCGTCCTGATCGGCGCGTCCTTCTGGTCCTCGGTGCGCCGCAACAAGGCGCTCGCTGCCCAGGAGGAAAAGGGCGAGCCGGTCGACGCCGGGGTGTGACCCGGCGGAGATTGAGGAACGCTCTCAACGGGGCGGCTTCGAGGCACCGGCCTCGGCGCCGCCCCGTTGCGTGTCACGCAGCGGGGGCACATCGATACGACTGGGGTGGGACGTATGGCCTTCTGGGACGGTCTGTGGCGGGGGAGGGCAGCGCAGTTCGACTCGGGCAGCGCCGCGTCCAACTCGATCGAACTCACCAAGCGGCACCCGTCGGTGTCACTCACCAAGCAGGGCGCCGCGACCGGCAATCTGCGCGTCAACCTGTCCTGGCGGATGCGGACGTCCGACATCGAGGGCCGGTCCCGGCAGAGCGGCCGTCTGCTGCGCCACCCCTTCAAGCTCTTCCAGCCCGATGTGGTCCAGGCCCACACCCAGGGCGTGGTCAATGTGGACCTCGATCTCGGCTGCCTCTACGAGCTGGTGGACGGCAGCAAGGGCGTGGTGCAGCCGCTGGGCAGCTTCTTCGGCGCCATCAACGAGGCGCCCTATGTGAAGCTCAGCGGCGACGACCGGTTCGGCTCCCCCTCGGGCGAGACCGTCTATGTGAACCTCGACCACCGCGAGTCCATCAAGCGGCTGCTGTTCTTCGTCTACATCTACGACCAGACGCCCGCCTTCGACCGCACGCACGCCCATGTGACGCTCTACCCGAGCAACGGGCCGCGGGTCGAGATAGAGCTCGACGAGCGGGCGCCGCAGGCCCGCTCCTGCGCGGTGTTCTCCATGGAGAACATCAAGGGCGAGCTGATCGTGCGCCGCGAGGTGAAGTTCGTCTACGGCTTCCAGGCGGAGCTCGACCGGCTGTACGGCTGGGGACTGCAGTGGGGCCGCGGCTACAAGACGCGGGTGTAGGCCGCCCCCGTACCGGGCTCGTGCGCGCAGGGGCCCGTCCGGGGCCCGTCCGTACGGGCTCCGTGGAGCGCCGCCGGTCTCCCGTTCCCGGGCGTCCGCGTCAGGGACGGACGAACTGCGGCCCCATCGGAGGCAGCCGGAAGTTCGGATCGGGCGCGAAGGCGGCCGCGGGAGCCGGCTGCGGATAGCCGTACGCCGGCTGCGCCGGGCCCGACGACGGCTGCGGATAGCCGTAGGGGGCCTGGGCGCCCGCGGGCTGCGGGAATCCGTACGCGGGCGGGTGCGCCGGAGGTGCGGGATGGGCCGAGGGGTCCGCGGCCGCTTCGGCCTCGTCCACCGAGATGCCGAAATCGGTGGCCAGGCCGACCAGCCCGGTCGGATAGCCCTGCCCCACCGCGCGGAACTTCCACCGTTCCCCGCGCCGGTACAGCTCACCGCAGATGATCGCGGTCTCCTCGCCGGTCTCCGGCTTCACATCGAAGACGGCGAGCGGCTCACCATCGGCCTGGGAGGCGTCGTAGAGCAGTATCCGCAGATCGCGTACATGCTGGAAGGAGTCGCCGTCGGAGGAGGCGGCAAGCACCACCTGGTCGACCGACGCGTCGAGCGAGGAGAGATCCGCCTCGACCGTGTCCGTCAAATGCTCGGCGACGCGCTTCTTCGGCAGCCGCCGCACCAGTCCCGAGGGATGGCGCGGCTGGTTGTAGAAGACGAAGTCCTCGTCGGAGCGCACACGGGCGTCCGGGCCGAGCAGCAGGGCCGAGGCGTCCACGTCGGGGACGCCGGCGCCCGGCGTCCAGCGGAGCACGGCCCGTACAGCCGTGGCATCGAGAGGGACGTTCGAGCCCTTCAGCATCGCGTGCGTCATGCCCGTCATCCTGCCCTCCCGGGGGCATCCCGGACAACGCGGGGCCCCTTGTCCTCCGGCGAGGACATGGGCATGGTGCAAGCGGGTTACCTGGAGTTCATAGGCTTGGGGAACTTTTGACACACATTCATACGTACTATTACCGGCCACGCCAGTTCGGCCGCCAGAGCAGTACGGGGGAAATCAATGCGTCATTTCGGGCACCTTCCGCCTGGCGTACGCGACAGTCTGTTCCATCAGGAGCCGTGCGAGTTCACCACCGCCGCTCCCGCTCGTACGCTCGCGGCCGCGCTGGGCGCGACGCTCTACAGCCCGGCCACCCGTCCGAACCTCGCCGACGACGTGATCAAGCTGGCGGGCAACGGAGTGGTCTCCATGGTCCTCTGCCTGGAGGATTCCATCGACGACGCGGATGTGCCGGCGGCCGAGGACAACCTGGTCCGGCAGTTCGCCGCCCTCGACGAGCGCGGCGCCGAACTCCCGCTCCTCTTCATCCGCGTCCGGGAACCCGGCCAGATCCCCGATCTGGCACAGCGCCTCGGCTCCTCCGTCCGGCATCTGTCCGGATTCGTACTTCCCAAGTTCACGGATGAGCGTGGAGTGCCCTTCCTGGAGGCGCTCACCGACGCCGAGACGGCCACCGGACAGCGGCTCTTCGCGATGCCCGTCCTGGAATCCCCGGAACTCCTCCATCTGGAGACCCGCACCGAGACGCTCGCCGGGATCGCCCGCACCGTCGACAAGTACCGCGAGCGCGTCCTCGCGCTCCGGCTCGGCGTCACCGACTTCTGCTCGGCCTACGGGCTGCGCCGCGCACCCGCCATGACCGCCTACGACGTACAGATCGTCGCCGCCGTCATCGCCGACGTGGTGAACGTCCTCGGAAGGGCCGACGGCACCGGATTCACCGTGACCGGCCCGGTGTGGGAGTACTTCAGGCTCCAGGAGCGCATGTTCAAGCCGCAGCTGCGCCGCAGCCCCTTCATGGAGGGCCGGGCGGAGGAGCTGCGCACCGCGCTGATCGAGCACGACCTGGACGGACTGCTGCGCGAGATCGAGCTGGACCGGGCCAACGGCCTCCAGGGCAAGACCTGCATCCACCCCTCGCATGTCCTGCCCGTACACGCTCTGTCGGTTGTCAGTCACGAGGAGTTCAGCGATGCGCGGGACATCCTTCGCCCGGAGCGGGAAGGAGGCGGAGTGATGCGCTCCGCGTATACGAACAAGATGAACGAAGTGAAGCCGCACCGGGCCTGGGCCGAGCGCACCCTGCTGCGCGCCGAGGTCTTCGGGGTCGCCCGGGAAGAGGTCGGCTTCGTGGAACTGCTCGCGGCCGGGCTCGCCGGCTGAATGACGAGGAAAGAGAACGTCGACGTGGTCTGGTCGGGAACGTGGGTCGCGGAGCGGCTGGGCGTCGGGCTCCGAGGAGACGAGCAGCTGCCCGCCCTGCTGGGACTGGCCCTGCGCCGCAATCCCAAGCGGGCACATCTGCTCGTGTCGAACGTGCTGGGCAAGCATGTGCCGCAGGCGCCCTCCGTCGTGTACGACGCGGGGTACGGCCTCGGTGAGCGGGTGCGCAAGCTCCTGGGCGACGAGGAAGCGGCCCGGGCGGTCGTCCTCGGCTACGCGGAGACGGCGACCGGCCTCGGTCACTCGGTGGCGGACGGAGTCGCTCTGGCGCCGTATCTGCACTCCACCCGGCGCCCGGTCGAGGGTGTGGAGCCCGCCGGAGGCTTCGAGGAGTCCCACTCCCACGCCACCTCGCACCTGCTGCTGCCGGAGGATCCGGACCTGCTGGCGGGCGAGGGACCGCTGATCCTCGTGGACGACGAGTTCTCCACGGGCAACACCGTCCTCAACACCATCCGTGACCTGCACGAACGCTATCCGCGCGACCGCTATGTGATCGTGGCGCTGGTCGACATGCGCACGGAGCAGGACAGGGCCCGGCTGGAGTCCTTCGCGAGGGAGATCGGGGCGCGGGTCGACCTCGTCCCGCTCGCCTCGGGGACGGTGAGCCTGCCGGAGGGCGTGCTGGAGAAGGGGCAGGCCCTGGTCGCGCAGTACGAGGCCCGTACCGGCGAGGCGCCAAAGACTCCCGGGGGGCCGTCCGGTCAGGTGCGGCGCGTCGAGCTGGAGTGGCCGGAGGGCGTGCCCGACGGCGGACGTCACGGCTTCACCCCCGAGCACCGCGACCGGCTGGACGCCGAGGCCCCGGCGATGGCCCACCGCATCGCGCGGGCTCTCGACCTCCCGTCGGCGTCCGAGGCCGGGGCGTCCGAGGCCGCGGATGGCGCCGCCGCACGCCCGCGCCCGCGGGTGCTCGTTCTCGGGTTCGAGGAGCTCATGTACGCGCCCCTGCGTCTCGGCACCGCCCTGGAGCGGATCGCCGACGCCGAGGTGCGCTACTCCACCACCACCCGCTCACCCGTCCTCGCCGTCGACGACCCCGGTTACGCGATCCGCACCCGGCTCGTGTTCCCCGCCCACGACGATCCGGCCGACGGCCCCGGCGAGCGGTACGCCTACAACGTCGCCGGCGGCGGCTTCGACGCCGTCGTCGCGGTCGTGGACTCCGTGGCCGACACCCCCCGGCTGCACGCCCCCGACGGCCTGCTCGCACAGCTGGCCGCCCACACGCCCCACGTCGTGCTGGCCGTCGTGCCCTCGTACACCCCGCACACCTCGTACACCCCGCACACCCCCGGAAGGGTGTCCATGCTGCCCGAGCCCCTGCGCGGACCCGCGTTCTCCTCCTACGCCCCCGACGAGGTCGGCTGGCTGCTCCAGGACCTCTCGGACGCCGCACTGGAGGCGCCGACCGAGGAGCGCGAGGAAGCCATCCAGAGCGGGGGCGCGCACTACGCCGAGTCGCTGCCGGTGGAGTACCAGCCGAGCGCCGAGTACCAGCAGCTCTTCAAAGCCGCGCTGGACACCTCCGCGGCCCGCATCGCCCGCGCCGTCGGCACCGTCACCGAGACCGTCCTCGCCGAGGTCCCCCTGCGCCGCGGCCGGCGCGGGACGGACCCCCACCCGCGCCCGGTCCTGGTGTCGCTGGCCCGCGCCGGCACCCCCGTCGGGGTGCTGATGCGCCGCTGGGCCCGGCACCGGCACGGCATCGACCTGCCGCACTACGCCGTGTCCATCGTGCGGGGCCGCGGCATCGACGCCAACGCCCTGCGCTGGCTCCAGCAGCACCACGACCCCGCCGACGTCGTGTTCGTCGACGGCTGGACCGGCAAGGGCGCGATCACCCGCGAACTGGCCACCGCGGTCGCCGAGTTCGAGGGCTTCGACCCGGAGATCGCCGTACTGGCCGACCCCGGCGGCTGCGTGCGCACCTACGGCACCCGCGAGGACTTCCTCATACCCTCCGCGTGCCTCAACTCCACGGTCTCCGGCCTGATATCGCGTACCGTCCTGCGCTCCGACCTGGTCGGCCCGGACGACTTCCACGGCGCCAAGTTCTACCGCGAGCTCGCGGACGCCGACGTCTCGAACCACTTCCTCGACACCGTGGCCGCCCGCTTCGACGAGGTCGCCGGCGCGGTCGACGCCGAGGCCAAGGAGCTGCTGGCCGCCGACCGCGCCCCGACCTGGGAGGGCTGGGCGGCCGTCGAGCGCATCAGCGAGGAGTACGGCATCCACGACGTGAACCTGGTCAAGCCGGGCGTGGGCGAGACGACCCGCGTGCTGCTGCGTCGCGTCCCCTGGAAGATCCTCGCCAAGCGCGGCGCGGGCGCCGACCTGGACCATGTACGGCTGCTGGCCGAGCACCGCGGCGTACCGGTCGAGGAGGTCGACGAACTGCCGTACAGCTGTGTCGGGTTGATCCACCCCCAGTACACGCGCGGCGCGACCGGCGCCGACGGCAAGGCGGTGACGACGCCGTGAGCGCCGCGCCCACCCTCGTCGCCAGCGACCTCGACCGCACACTCATCTACTCCAGCGCGGCGCTCCAGCTCACGATGCCGGACGCCGACGCCCCCCGGCTGCTCTGCGTGGAGGTGTACGGCGGCAAGCCCCTGTCGTACATCACCGAGACGGCCGCCGGGCTGCTGCCCGAACTCGCCGCGGCCGGCGTCTTCGTGCCGACCACGACCCGTACCCGCGAGCAGTACGGCCGGATCCACCTCCCCGGCCCCACACCGCAGTTCGCCATCTGCGCCAACGGCGGGCACATCCTCGTCGACGGTGTCTCCGACCCCGACTGGCAGCGGCAGGTGGCCGCCCGCCTCGGCGACGAGTGCGCCTCGCTGGACGAGGTCCGCGCCCATCTCGTCGCCGCGTCGGATCCGGCCTGGCTGCTCAAGGAACGCGTCGCCGAGGATCTCTTCGCGTATCTCGTCGTCGAGCGCGCCCTGCTGCCCGACGGCTGGGTCAAGGAGCTCGCCGAATGGGCGGCGCCCCACGGCTGGGCCGTCTCCCTCCAGGGCCGCAAGATCTACGCCGTACCGCAACCGCTCACCAAGAGCGCGGCGGTCCGTGAGGTCGCCCGGCGCACCGGCGCCGAGCAGATCCTCGCCGCCGGGGACTCCCTCCTCGACGCCGACCTGCTGCACGCCGCGGACCGCGGCTGGCGGCCCGGCCACGGCGAACTCGCCGACAGCGGCTGGCGCGCGGCGAACGTCGAGGTGCTGGAGGAGACGGGCGTCGCGGCGGGCGAGGAGATCCTGCGGCGGCTGCTCGGCGCGATCGGCCCGGTGGCGTCGCTGCCGGCGGCCTGACCGGGGCGGGGGAGGTGGTGTTCCGCCGCCCCCGCCGCCCGGTCGGTCAGCGGCGCCGTACCCCGGTGCCCCGCTTGCGCAGGCGTACGCCGATGAAGGCCACCACCCCGAGCGCCGCGGCCACCAGCACGACCGTCGAGTAGGTGGACACATAGCCGGTCACGTCCTGCCAGTTCTCGCCGAGCAGGTAGCCGGCGAGGATGAAGACGGTGTTCCAGATCGCGCTGCCCAGCGTCGTCAGCCCCAGGAACAGCGGCAGCGACATCCGCTCCACGCCGGCCGGAACCGAGATCAGCGACCGGAAGATCGGGATCATCCTTCCGAAGAACACCGCCTTCGCCCCGTGCCGCGCGAACCACGCCTCCGTCCGCTCGATGTCGGCGACCTTCAGCAACGGCAGCTTCGCGGCGATGGCGACCGTACGGTCCCTGCCGAGCAGCGCGCCGACCCCGTACAGCGCGAGCGCCCCGATCACCGAGCCCGCCGTCGTCCACAGAAGGGCCGCGATCAGGTTCATCTGCCCGGTGCTCGCCGCGAAGCCCGCCAGCGGCAGGATCACCTCGCTGGGCAGCGGAGGGAAGAGGTTCTCCAGGGCGATGGCGATGCCCGCCCCCGGGGCGCCCAGGGTGTCCATCAGGCCGTTGACCCAGCCCGGAGCGCTGCTTTCGATCGCGGTTTCCATGCGGGCCACGCTAGGCAGCCGAAGCTGAAGAGAGACTGAAGGCCGCCGCACACCATCCTGCGGTTTTCCGCAGTGTGCGAGCCGTGCCTGACCGGCTAGCGTGACCGATCATGAGGGCGGTGGCGGTACGGGGAGCGCGGTACACGGTGGGGCTGGCCCTCGGGGCCGCGACCGCCGTCGCCGAACTGCTCCTCGCCCTGCCGGCCGGCCTGTCCCTGCTGCTCGTCCTCGCATGGCCGCGCGGCCGCCGCGCCGTGCTGCGACGGCTCGGCGCGATCGCCGCGGGGATCGCGGACACCGAGCGGCGCCGCCTGAGCCGCTTCCTCGGTGTACGGATCTCCGACACCTACGACGACGGGCGCGCCCTGCGCTACGTCGTGGCCCGCTGGCCCCTCGGGCTGCTCGGCGGTCTCGTGCTGTTCTGCATGGCGACCGGCATCCTCTACGTCGGATTCGGTCTGTTCGGCTGGTTCTTCCACGGCATCGAATACCCCTGGGCGGTCGTCGCCACCGGTCTGGCCGGGTTGTTCCTCGTCTTCCTCACCGCCCAGGCCGTCTTCGGCACCGCCCTGCTGGAAGGGCAGCTGGCCGGGCGTCTCCTCGGCCCCAGCCATCAGGACGAGTTGGAGCGGCGCATCACCCAACTCGCCACCAGCCGGGCCGAGATGATGGACGCCGTCCACGACGAGCGCCGTCGCATCGAGCGCGACCTCCACGACGGCGTCCAGCAACGCCTCGTCGCCCTCGGCATGCTCATCGGCCGCGCACGGCGCAGCCGCGACACCGAACGCGCCGGCCAACTCCTGCTCCAGGCCCACGAGGAGAGCCGTCGCGCCCTGGCCGAGCTGCGCGAGGTCGCCTGGCGCATCTACCCGACCGTGCTGGACGAAGCCGGACTGCGCGCCGCCCTGGAGACCGTCGCGGAACGCACCCCGCTGCCCGTGCACCTGGACTACACCGTCGACGAACCTCCCGGCCGCCAGGTCCAGACCGTCGCCTACTTCGTCGTCTCCGAAGCCGTCACCAACGTGGTCAAGCACTCCGGCGCCACGCGTATCGCCGTCACCCTGCGACGTGAGCCCGGCGCCCGGACGCTGCGGCTGCGCGTCGAGGACGACGGCTCGGGCGGCGCCGACCCGACGGGCGGCGGACTGCTCGGCCTCGCGGGCCGGGTCGCCGCGCTCGACGGCCGGTTCGCGGTGCACAGCCCGGCCGGAGGACCCACCGAGATCACCGCGGAGCTGCCGTGCGCGTAATCCTGGCCGAGGACTCGACCCTGCTGAGGGAGGGACTCGTACGCCTGCTCGCGGAGGAGGGCCACGAGGTCCTCGCGGCGGTCGGCGACGCGGAACAACTGCTCGCGGCCGTCGAGGCGCACACGCCGGACGTGGTCGTCGCGGACGTCCGGATGCCGCCGACCCACACCGACGAGGGCCTGCGCGCCGCCCTGGAGATCCGCCGACGGCGGCCGGAGGTGGGTGTTCTGGTGCTGTCGCAGTCCGTGGAGAAGCGGTACGCGACCGAGCTGCTGACCCCGGACCCGGAGAGCCCTCAGGGCGTGGGTCAGGGAGCGGGCCACCGGGCCGGGCACCAGGGCGCGAGCGATCGGGGCGTGGGCCATCGGGGCGTGGGCCATCAGGGCGCGGGTCAGGGCGCGGGCCATCAGGGTGTCGGCTACCTCCTCAAGGACCGGGTGGTCCAAGTGGACGAGTTCCTGGACGCGTTGGAGCGGGTGGGCCGGGGGCGGGCGGCCTTCGACCCCGAGGTGGTCCGCCAGCTCCTGGCCCGCAGCAGCCGTACGGACCCGCTGTCCCGGCTGACGGCGAGGGAGCGTGACGTGCTGGGGGAGATGGCGCAGGGGCACACCAACGCGTCGATCGCCGCGCATCTCCATGTCTCGCAGAGCGCGGTGGAGAAACACATCAACGCGATCTTCGACAAGCTCGGCCTGACGGGCACGACGGGCTACTCACGTCGGGTGCTGGCGGTGCTGAGGTATCTGGGTTCGTGAGGTGGGGTGCTGAGGCATCGGGGTTCGTGAGGTGCGGGGTGGTGGGCGTCGTCCCGGTTCATGCGGTGCGCCGAGTGCTCAGGACGTGCCGGGCGCCCGCGGGGTGTGGTCCGCGGGCGCGTCCGGGTGGTCGTCCGTCAGCCGCAGCAACCGCCACCGCAGCAGCCGCCACCCCCGCCACCGCTGGGAGCGGGCGCGGGTGACGAGGACTTCGTACCGCCGACGGCGACGGTGGACAGCAGCTTCACGGTGTCCTCGTGGCCGGCCGGGCAACTCGCCGGATCGGCGGACCGGGCCATCGGCCGGCTGACCTCGAAGGTGTCGCCGCAGCTGCGGCAGCGGTATTCGTAACGGGGCATGGCCTCAGGCTACGCGGTCGGCCGCGGGCCCGGCGGGTCCCGCCGGGACTCGGAGGCTCCGGGGGCTCCGGGGGCTCCGGGGGCGGAGTCCTGGGCGCCGCCGTGCGTACCGGTGGTGCCGGGAGTGCGGGTGGTTCCGGGTGTACCGGTGGTGGCGGTGGTGGCCGGTCCCTGACGGGTGCCGGTGGTGGCCGGTCCCTGACGGGTGCCGGTGGCGAGGCCGGCCGGCTCCCGCTCCGTCCCCTTCCCCTGCACCGCCCTCGCTTCGGCCCGGCGACCGGCGTGGAGTTCCCGCGCGGCCTCTTCGGGATGCCGCGCGCGCCAGTACGGGTTGTCGTGCGGCAACGTCGAGCTGACCCTGCCGTACATCCCGAACGTCATCAGCATCAGCCCCACCACAAAGCTGAACAGCACGTTCTGGATCTCGAAGGCGAGTGGGTTGAAGTCGGTGTCCAGCAGGGCGAGATTGATGAAGCCGCTCGCGACGAAGAGGACGCCGAGGACCATGTTCAGCGTCGAGGCGACATTGCCGCCGATGACCATGCCGACGAGGAGCAGCGCTCCCACGCAGATGGAGAGGACGCTCAGCGCGCCGTTCGTGCTCAGACCGGCGACCTTGTCACCGTCGGTGTCGAAGAAGCCGATCTTGTCGATCAGCCCGAGGATGCCGAAGGCGATCAGGATCAGCCCCATCAGTCCGGCACCGACGCGGTAGACGCGGCTGAGGCGGTGGTCGACAGGAAGGTGATCGTCGAACCGGAGGTGCTTGCCTCCGGACGTGTTCCGGCTTCTGCCGTGCAGCACGTGAGCGGCCATGTCCGGCCTCCTTGAGGACGTACGCGTTCTTCCAGCATCCGCCTGCGACCGGAGGGCTTCAACTCAGTGGGCCGGGGGCGCGTGGGTGCGGCCGGGGGCGGGGGCGCCTGGGGCTGGTGGGTGGGGCCGGGTGCCAGCGGGGGCCCACTGGGCCGGTCGGGGGGCGGTACGGAGGGCGGGCCGGTGGGGCCGGGTGCCAGCGGGGGCCCACTGGGCCGGTCGGGGGGCGGTACGGAGGGCGGGCGCGGCCCGGCGGGCACAGGGAACGCCTCGGGGCCCGGCGGAGGTGCAGGGCCCGATCCGCCGGTCAGCCGCTGTGGGCGCCCCGGTCCTCCCGGATCTGGTCGACCACGCGGGCCGCCGTACGCCGTACGGCTTCCGTCTCCATCAGAAAGTGCCAGTAGTCGGGGTGACGCCCTTCGAGGCCGGTGACGGCACGGTCCAGCCGGGCGACCGCGTCGTCCAGCGGCCGGGCATGACGGGGATCGGGCGTGTTGCGCCCGGCCATCGCGAGCCGCTGGGCATCGCGAATGGCGAAGCGCGTGCGGTCGATCTCGTGCTGCGGGTCCTTGGACACGGCGTTCAGCCGCTGGAGCCGGTCACCGGCGGCCGAGACCGCCTCGTCGGTGCTGTTCAGGAGGGCGCGGACCGTGCTGAGGAGGGCGGTCGCGTCCGGCCAGCGCTGCTCCTCGCGTGCCTTCGCCGCCTCGCGGAGCCTCTCCTCGGCCTGCCGCACACTGTTCGCGGCCTGGTCGGGCACCGGCTGGAGGTCCTGCCAGCAGGCGGCGGAGAAACGGCGCCGCAGCTCGCTGAGGACGGGGTCGACGGTGCCGGCACGGGTGGTGAGGGCCTGGGCGCGCGTACGCAGTGACACCAGGCGCTTGTCGATCTCCGCGGCGAGCTCGGGCAGCCGCTCGGCCTCGGCCCGTACGGCCTCGGCGTCGCGCATCACCCGGTCGGCGCGCTGGAGGGTCTCGGCGACGCCGTGGCGCCCGGCACCCTGGTTGAGCATGGTCAGCTCGGGGGCGAGGGCGGCGAGCCGGGCGGCCAGATCCTCCGCTCGCAGACCGGAGCCGCGCACCGAATCGAGAGCATTGCTCGCAGAAAGGAGCGCCTGTCGCGCGCGCTCCACGGCGGGGGCGAGCCGGGCCAGCTGTGTCTCGGCCTTGTCGAGCAGCGGCCCGAGCCCCGCGGCGAACCGGTCGAGTTCGCCCTTGACCCGTACCAGCTCGTCCTTCGCACGGTTCAGCTCCCCGCGCGCCTGCGAGGCGACGGAGGGTTCGAGATCGTCGCGATCGAGGTCATGGGCGTCGACGGCGGTGATGTAGAGCTGGCTCACCTCATCGATACGCCGCCCGAGGGCGGCGAAGTCGTCCACCGTCCGACGGGCCCCGGGCGAACTGTCCACGGCCGTGATCGTCTCGATGGAGATCCGCAGATCGCGCTGCGCGGTGTCCAGCTCGTAGAAGGCGGCGGCTGCGGCGTCCTTCGCGGCCTGCGCGTCGGCCCGCTGACTCTCCCCGCGCCCGCCGAACCAGCGCCGCGTACCCCCGCCGGCGAACGATCCCGACATCACACCCGACAGCGCCACGGCCACCATCGGCACAGGCAGCAGCACCAGGGCGAGGACATCCCGGACGGCACTCGCTTTCGCTCTTTCGTGCGGCTGCGCGTGTGTCGCCGTCACATCCCTCTCCCGTGCCGTGTCGCCGTACCCGGTTCATTCTCCCACCAGGTAGTGACGAACACACGGGTCGGTTAGTTCGCGCTTCGCACCGTCACTTTGCCGTTGTCGCTGCGAGCCTTCACGACATGGGAGCTGCCGGCGTCGGTGGGCACGTCCACATCGACCCCGCCGTTGTCGCTCTTGGCGGTCACGGCGTACGGCGCCCCGGAGCGCGGCAGCTCGATGACGACCCGCCCGTTGTCACTGACGGTCTCCACGGTGTCCGGCACGGCGGCGAGCCCGAGCTCCACCCCTCCGTTCTCCGACCGCGCCTTCACGGTCCGCGCGGTGACGCCCTGCGCGACGACCTTGCCGTTGTCGCTCACGAGATCCAGCGCCCCACTGGAGTCCCGCACCTCGACGGCCCCGTTGTCGGACCGGATGGTGAGCGGCGTACGGAACCCGCCGGCGCGGACACCCCCGTTGTCGTCCTCCACGGTCACCGCGACATCCCGCGGCACCTTCACGGTGTGCCGGGCCTCGCAGTCACTCGCGACGGCAGCGCACTTGACCCGCAGGGTGAGCCTGTCCCCCTTCATCTTCCACGTCGCCTCGGGCCCGCTCCCGAGGAAGACCCACCCGTCGACCTGCCGGGTCACCTCGACGTCCTTCACATCGGCGGCGACGAGGTCGATACGGGAGTCGTCGCTGTCGACGGTGAGGGTCTTCCCGGCGAGGGGAAACTTCTTGCTCTCGACGGGAGCATCCTCGGCCTCGGCACCCCCACACCCCGCCAGCACGACGACCAACCCGGCGACCCCACCCCCGACGACGGCGGCCCGGAGACGACGCCGCGCGGAGGCGCGAGCGGTGGTGACGCGGGTACCGGTGTGAGCGGCCATGGTGATCATTCCCCCTGTGGATGCGGTGCGGTGCGGTGCGTGCGATGCGTGTCGTGCGGCGCGGTGCGCTCGACTGCGCGCCGCCGACGCGCTCTCACGGTAGGAGCGAGGGGGCGACGCGTACGATCCGGCCGACCACCGGGTCGGGGGTGGGGGTAGCCCCCGTGGGCGGGCCGGCGAGGGCCCGTGGCGCGGGGCGGAGGTGGTGCCGGGCGGAGGCGGTGCCGGGCGGGAAACGGGTTTGCGGGGCGGGCCAGTGGGCCATGTACCCTGTTCACTCATCCACGGGTGCGTAGCTCAGGGGTAGAGCGCTGCTCTTACAAAGCAGATGTCGGCGGTTCGAAACCGTCCGCGCCCACCAGCAGGAAGCACGATAAAGGCCCAGGTCACCGGTACTGAACCGGGAGCCTGGGCCTTCCTCGTTCCTCAGCCGCGAGGGCGGAGGCCGGGCGTCATGCCAGATCGAGTCCACATCAACCGTCCCGGGGATGCCCGTGCGACGTGCACGCCTGGGAGGCGGGATCTCTAGGGCACAGCGGCAAAGACATACCGCGGGATGAAGAAGCGGGCACCATGACTGAGACTGAGTCGCTGCGGCTCGACGTAGCCATGGGCCCGCGGAGGCAGTGAGTAGAGATCTTCTCTACGGGTTCAAGGCCGGCGCACGGCGCGGGCGCGGGCTGCCCAGAGGTCCGGCGTGCTTCATGTCTCTCCGCCCCGGCTGGCCGGGCTCGCCGCCCCGCTGTGTGCATGCGGGCGAACGTCGGGGAACACCCGCTGTGGCTGGGGCGGTCGGCTCTGCGGCTTTCGGCAGCCGCCATTGGCGAGCCTCGAAGATCGGGGCCCACATCGGGCTTCAGCAGACAGGTCCACAGACTGCCCGAGGCGCTGAACGCCTATGGGCTCTGACCTCTCGCCCCGTGGCAGCTCCTGGCCAAAGCAGCTCTGCCACTCACGACGTGGAAGGCAACAGGTCGGACCCCAGCGCATCCGATGCCGCATACAGAAAATCAAGGTAGCTGTTGTATGCAGCGTTGCGTGCGGGTTCGAAAGAAGCTGCATGCTCCTCTGCGGGCTCGCCATTCTGAACAGCTGCACTGGAGTCACGCACAAGGCTGATCAGGTCAACAAGCCTCGACGAAGCAGTAACTGATGCATGCGTAACTTCGCGAGGGCCCTCGACATAGACGACCGCTTGCACGGGCCCCATGGCTGCCGACATGTCTATGGCTTCGCTACGGGTAGCGGCCGCCGACACCAACAAGCCTTCAGCGACCTGGGTACCGGGATGTCGGTCAGCTACATACAGGTCGCTCCAGGACTGCTCGATGAGGTTGAACCGCTTCTTCCAGCACTCGGCGTAGGCGACATACGCGCTCTTCCGAGGTTCCCGAAGTGCTCGTAGATGCTCGGCGTGGAGCTGCATACGCGCCTGTGAGCGCGTGAGCAACGCCGCTGTAACAGCTGCCCCTCCAGTCCCTATAGCGCCCACACTTGCCCCCAACACGGCTGCCAACCCTGCGTCCATATATGAAGTCTGGCGCGACGTGATCTTCTGCACAACGGATTGGACATACTGCAACCACGGTGCTGCGCCGCCGCATATTGGCCCCGCCGATGGCTCCCATCAAGAGGGTCAGCCGGGCCACAGCGTGCCAGATGGAGCGGGGGACTCACGGGGAACGGCGGCTGCCAGCCGGGGCTCTGGGACGCCATGGACACAAAGCCAGCGTTGCCCAGGTCAGCACCTGGGCGGTTCCCACCGTCCGTGAACAGCTCAGCTTCGACGCGCTTTATGCGGCCTCGAACCAGACGTCGACGACGGTGAACAGGAGCAACAACGGGAGGCTGGCCGCAGCCGCGTCGTCGAGGGTGCGACCCGGGGTGGCAGAGGTCCGGGTGAACTTACAAGACAGGTGTCGGCGCTGCCCCGTGCAGGATGGAGCAGATAGCCACCGTCAACTGGCGTGCGCGGCAGTACCGGGAAGCACGGGAAGGCTGTGGCACCGTGTCCGGAGCCCTGTCCGGTCTGCCGGCACCACCTGTTCACGGAGGAGCCGGAAAGCGGTACAGACCGACCTCTGGGTCCGGCGGGCCGTCCATGCCTAGATCTCGACGCATGGTCTCGCGGAGGTTGGCGTTCGTGCGCCAGAGCTCTGCCCTGGAACGCAGGTAGGCATCGTTCCTCACGTCAGGGATTTCGATGAGCACGTCTCTCATGGCCGTAAGCGCATCGCAGGTGCTCACCGCCAATTGAATAATCTCGGCCGGCGCAGTCAACGACAGGCTTTGACGGAGTCTCCACACGCCTGAGCCATCTAGCGCCTGGTGGAGGAGGCCGTAACGGACCTCAGTCGACGACGCATCACCTTGGAGGATCACGGACCTCATGTCCGAGTGACTCTGGCTGAGAGCCATGAGGAACTCGGAGTAAACGCCTCTGCGGGTCTGCGCGGTCTCCTTCTCGTTGTCACGACGCCACCGGATCCGTTCAGCGATCAATGCAGAACTCACACCGACGATGGCACCGGCCAAGGTGCTCAACGGAGATATCCAATCCACCCCCAGAAACTAGCCCAGTTGGCCGGCCTGCCGACGGGGTCGTGCCAGATCCGTGCCAGAGTGACCGGTACATGGCTTCCTTTCGGCTGCCTGGTTCGGCTTCTCTTTCTCAGCGCAGTTGCTCGGCCAGTCCGACGATGATGCCCTCCGGGCCGCGGAGGTAGCAGAGCACATAGCTGTCCTCGAACCGGGCGATCTCGCCGACGAGTTCGGCGCCGTGGGGGCGCAGGCGGGCAACGGTGTCCTCGAGATCGTCGACGGCGAACATGACGCGGTGCGTGCCCAGAATGTTGTGCGGCCGGTTGCGCGGTCCGTCGCTGATCACGGCGGGGCTGCGGTACTTCGCCAGCTCGAGCCGGCTGTGACCGTCGGGGGTCCGGACCATCGCGATGTCACAGTGGACGCCGTCAAGTCCGGTGCACTGGTCGGCGACGCGGCCCTCGACCTCCGCCCTGCCCTCCAGCTCCATACCGAGTTCCACGAAGAACGCGATGGCGGCATCCATGTCCTCGACGACGATGCCGACGTTGTCCATCCGCTGAATCGCCATGCTGGATTCTCCTTCCTCGTGCGGCCGGTGATGGCCGCTGATGTCCCTGGGACGGAGCTGGTGGCACGTTCTCGACATCCGCGGACCGCAGGACTCCGAAATTCTGGGCAGCGCCTCAGGTGGGATCCGTCCCTGGGTGCCAATCCGCCGCCAGCACGGTGAGAGCGGCTCCCATGAAGGCCCGCTTGGTTGCTGTGCTGTGCGAGGTACAGACCAGAGCAAGCGTGCTCGGCCTCCAGTGCCGCTGACATGCCAGAGGGCGCGTCGGGGTCCCCGGGGAGCGGCCGGCCGAACTCGGCGGATCGGCTCATCGATGTGAGCGGCCGTGTTCTGGTCCCGGGCCGATGCGTCCGGTTATGTTCCGGATGCGTCCTCCCCGCTAGCATCGACACACATGACAGCAGAGTCGCCGGCCCAGACCGTGCAACGCTTGTTCCCGCTGCTAGGCGAGGGGAAGACAGACGAGGCGGCGGCGCTGTTCGCCGACTCGGTGTCGTTCTCGATCCCGCATCCGCCGGGCATTCCCTGGGTGCCGGAGGTCGACTCGGCGGAAGGTATGCGGACCTTCTTCGAGCTCTTGCAGACCCATGTACAGCCCAAGGAGTTCGACCTTCTCCACGTCATCTCTCAGGGCGACGACGTGGTGTTCATCGGGCACATGGTCTCCGAGGTCAAGAAGACGGGCCGGGACATCGACACCGGGTTCGCCCTGCACACCACGGTCCAGGACGGGCGGATCACCCGCTACCACCTCTACGAGGACACCTACGCCGTCGCGAAGGCCTACTTCGGCGACTGATCGTCCGGCGGTGATGCCCGGACGAACCGCATGACCGACCGGGCAGCCGAGGCGGCGAATATCACGTGACGTGCCCCCGATCGCTCGCCCCATGGCAGCTCCCGCCCGAAGTCTCTTCCAGACCTCATGTGATCTCCGCCCATGGGCCCTCGGTCTCGTTTTTCGGAACCCAGAGCAGCGGTTGGCTCGCGCGGCAGTGCTCGTTCACTCCGTCGTCCCAGGGGAACCGTCCTGCCTTGTCCGGCCAAAAGAGCTGCGCGATCGGCAGGGGAGGGCTCTGGTAGAAGTCGATACCTGCACCGAAGAAGTCGTGGTACCAGCTTGGGTCCACGGGCCGGATGACCACGTCGTGGCCGTTCAGGACGTCTCCCCGGCGCTGGTCGAGCGCGAGAGGATCGCCGTCCCGGACAGCTGCCCCGGCGGCGTTCACCACGCGCATCGCAGTCTGCGAGGGAAGGCCGAACACGCCTATTTCGGGGCTGCGCAGTGTGTGCCAGAGGCCGATGGAGTAGCCCCAGTCACCAGGAGAGTCACCGCCGGCCACACCCATGACGTGCCAACCGTAGTCGGCGACGTTCTTCGCGATATGGCGATCGCGTACCTCCGACACGGGGCCGCCCCATTCGGTCGGGGCACACAGGAGGCAGAAGCAAGGGGACTCGTCCATCCGAGGAGACTAAGCCGCACGCCGCCGATGGGTGTCCCTGGGGCGCCCCCCTGGCCGAAGTCGGGGATCGGTGGTCGGGAGCCGGCGTGGCGGCGATGCGTTGGGCGATCGTGTGAGCCGTCCGGGCCCTGTGCCGTGGAGGGGCGATGGACAGGCCTTGCGACGGCAGGTACGCCATGGGGCCGAGTAGCCGAAGAACAGGGGGTGTTGCATGCGCTCACGCGCCGGTTGGGACGATGGCCGGTACGCCACGACGTCCCACCTCCCGCCCGCGCACCACGCCGGCGCTCAGTGCACCGCCACCTCGCCCGCGTGCACGGCCCGCAGCGCCCGCTCCACCGTTTCCTGGTTCTCGCCGACCGGGGCCACGTAGTCGAGGACACCACGTGCCACGTCCTCCCCGACCGTTCGCGTCATCACCCACGTCGCAAGATACTGGGACGCCAGGCAGCCGCCCGCCGTGGCGATGTTCCCCTCGGAGTGGAACGGCGTGTCCAGCACGGTGACGTCGAGGGCCTCGACAAAGGG